>CALIEL010000158.1 GCA_938022235.1 Oribacterium parvum | reverse complement strand
AGATGTTGTCCTCCGATTATGAAACCAAGATTCGCTTAAATCGTAAGCAATTTTTGGAAAATATCGACAGAGCCAGAATCCTGGCCAGAGACAATGATAAGCAGCCTTTGATTTTAAAAATCGAAGACCAGAGTCTATCTTTGAAAATTGTTTCCGATATCGGAAGGATGGATGCGGAGATGCCGGTACAGCAGGAAGGAAAGGATCTTCTCATCGGCTTTAACCCTACTTACCTGATGGATGCTCTTCAGAATATTGAAGAGGAAGAGGTGGATTTGTACTTTACCATTTCCCGCTCTCCCGTCTTTATTCGGGATCAGGAGGAAAGCTACAATTACATGATTTTACCGGTTAACTTTAATGCGGAAGCCGTAGGATGATTATCGAATCCATAGAATTACAAAATTATAGAAATATAGAAAAATTGAAGCTTCCTCTGGGAGAGAAGAACAATATCCTTTACGGAGACAATGCCCAGGGGAAGACCAATCTTTTGGAGGCCATCTTCTTTGGCAGCACTGGAAAGTCCTTTCGCTTTTGTAAGGACAAGGAACTGATTCATTTCGGGGCGGAGGAAGCCCATTTGAAGATGATCCTGAAGAAAAAGGGAATTTCCCACCGGATAGACATTCACCTAAAGAAAAATAAAAGTAAGGGAGTGGCTATAGACGGATTTCCTGTGAAGAAAAGCTCCGAGCTTTTCGGTCTGGGAAATATCATTATCTTTTCCCCGGAGGACCTGTCCTTGATTAAGAACGGGCCAAGGGAAAGAAGAAGATTCATCGATTTGGAGCTTTGTCAGCTGGATAAGATTTATCTCTACCACTTATCCATGTATAATAAAGTTTTACAGCAAAGAAATAAGCTTTTAAAGGAACTGTATTTTCGACCAAAGCTGGAGGAAACCCTCTTTGCCTGGGATGAGGAACTGGTAAAGCATGGAAAGATGGTGATTTCTCTCCGCAGAGATTTTGTGGAAAACTTACGGAAAAAGGTGGAAAACATCCACGGAAAAATCAGCGGAAAGCGGGAAGAGCTTCTTCTAAGTTATGAGGAAAATGTTTCCGAGGAAAATTTCTCCTTGCAGCTGGAAAAAAACAGGGAGGCGGAGAAAAAGCAACAGACTACCCTCTCTGGTCCCCACCGGGATGACCTGTCCTTTCAGATAAACGGTCAGGATATTCGACATTTCGGTTCCCAGGGACAGCAAAGAACCGCTGCCTTGTCCCTGAAATTAGCGGAGATTGATTTGGTGAGAGAAAGAATTCAGGATAATCCCATCTTATTGTTGGATGATGTGTTTTCGGAGCTGGATCAAAAAAGACAGAATTTTTTACTAGAGCAGTTAGGAAATTTACAAAGTCTGATTACTTGTACAGGCTTAGAAGAATTGGTAAAGCATCGATTCCCCATAGACCATGTGTTTTATGTGGAAAATGGACAGGTGCAGTGTCAGTAAAGAGGAGGAACTATGTCGATAGAGATGGAAGAATTTGAAGGAAATGAAGCAGAATTTCTTCATGGTTCTAAGGAATACGGTGCAGATCAGATTCAGATTTTAGAGGGACTGGAAGCGGTTCGGAAAAGACCGGGAATGTATATCGGAAGTACTTCCGTTCGCGGTTTGCATCATTTGGTTTATGAAATCGTGGATAACTCTGTAGACGAGGCATTAGCCGGATTTTGTAATACCATTACCGTTAAAATTCATCAGGATAACTCCATTACCGTAAGAGATAATGGACGAGGAATTCCTGTAGATATACAGAAAAAGGCGGGAAAGTCCGCCTTGGAAGTTGTTTTCACCGTCCTTCATGCAGGAGGAAAGTTCGGAGGAGCCGGTTATAAGGTTTCCGGCGGTCTTCACGGTGTAGGAGCCAGCGTAGTGAATGCGCTTTCTGAGTGGTTGGATGTTAAGGTTTATAAAGAGGGCAAGATTTATACCATGTCCTTTGCCAAGGGAAAGGTAACAAAGCCTATCGAGTGTATCGGAACTTGCAGCGAAGAGGAGCAGGGAACCGAGGTACACTTCCTTCCGGATGCAAGCATTTTCGAAGAAAGCGTTTATGAGTTTGAAACCTTGAAGATTCGTCTTCGGGAAACAGCCTTCTTAACCAAGAATCTGAAGATTCGCCTTGTAGATGAACGGGAAGGAATGGAGCAGGAAAAGGAATTCCACTATGAGGGAGGAATTCAGGAGTTTGTCAGCTTCTTAAACAAGGGAAAGGAAGCCCTTTATTCGGATGTGATTTACTGCGAGGGTGAGAAAGAAAAGATTCTGGTGGAAGTGGCTATGCAGCATAACGACTCCTACACGGAAAATATCTATACCTTTGTAAACAACATTAATACCCCGGAGGGGGGAACCCACCTGACCGGTTTTAAAAATGCTTTAACCAAAACCTTTAATGACTATGCAAGACAGAATAAGCTTTTAAAGGACAGTGAAGCCAATCTTTCCGGAGAGGATATCCGTGAGGGCTTAACCTGCATTATCTCCGTAAAGATTGAGGATCCCCAGTTTGAGGGACAGACCAAGCAGAAGCTGGGAACCTCCGAGGCCCAAGTTGCGGTGCAGGGTATTGTTTCCGAGCAGTTGACTTATTTCTTAGAGCAAAATCCTGCGGTTGCCAAGGTGATTTGCGAAAAATCTATTTTGGCGCAAAGAGCAAGAGCCGCAGCCAGAAAGGCCAGAGATTTAACCAGAAGAAAGTCCGCTTTGGACGGTGTGGGACTTCCCGGTAAGCTTGCGGATTGTAGCAGCAAGGATCCGGAAAGATGTGAAATCTTTATTGTAGAGGGAGATTCCGCATTGGGACCTGCCAAGGAAGGAAGAAATCCGGAAACTCAGGCTGTACTGCCTCTTAGAGGAAAGGTTTTAAATGTACAGAAGGCCAGATTGGACAGAATCTATGCCAATGAAGAAATCAAAGGAATGATTACCGCCTTCGGTACCGGTATTCACGAGGATTTTGATTTAAGCAAATTACGTTATCACAAAATCATTATTCTGACGGATGCGGATGTGGACGGCGCCCACATTTCCACCCTGATGCTGACCTTTATTTATAATTTTATGCCGGAGCTTATCCGAAAGGGACATGTTTATCTGGCTCAGCCGCCACTTTTTACCATTCAGAAGAATAAAAAGCATTACTATGCTTACTCCGATGAGGAATATCAGAGAATTTTAAAGGAAATCGGATCTGATGGAGCAGACGTATCCCGATTCAAGGGTCTTGGAGAGATGAATACGGAGGAGCTGCAGGAAACTACCCTGGATCCGGAAACCAGAACTCTGCTTCGTGTAAATATGAGTGACGAGGATAAGGCGGAGCTGGATATTACCTTTACCACCTTAATGGGAGATCAGGTAGAGCCCAGAAGAGAATTTATCGAGCAAAATGCCCGCTATGTTACAAATTTGGATATTTAAAGACTTTTCCAAAAAGAATTGCAAGTTAAAGGAGGCCAATTTTGGAGCCAAATATTTTTGATAAAGTGCAGGACGTGGACTTAAAAAAGACCATGGAAAATGCGTATATCGACTACGCCATGAGTGTCATTGTGTCCAGAGCGATTCCCGATGTTCGGGATGGTCTTAAGCCTGTACAAAGAAGAGTGCTTTATGCTTTGCAAAGTCTGGGCGTTACTCCGGATAAAAAAACCAAAAAATGTGCCACAATTGTTGGAGAAACCATGGGTAAATATCACCCCCATGGTGACTCCTCCATT
>CALIEL010000157.1 GCA_938022235.1 Oribacterium parvum | reverse complement strand
CAAGTACCGACGGGCTCATACTGCCCTCTTACAGACCTATAGGGATAATCACTATTTTCATTTGTTTACATCCTACTTATGAAAAAACGATAAGGCAAGCCTTGACTTTTCGTGAGGGATAACTGTCCGTTCTTCTAAAACCAGGTCATTCCTTTGTGATTTCAAGAGCTCAGGGATTCATATACTGAATCTATATCGTTATGGAATCATAGAGATTGTTTAAGAAAGTACATTAAGAATAGATTGAAGCCCCTCCCTCAATCGCCTATAATTCTTTTATAAAAAGATGAATGATAAAACGAAGAAAAAACATTGGGAAAGGAGCAGGCAGGTATTCATGGAATTTACCCGGGAGCAAAGACAGGCAATAGAGACAGGGGCGGAGAAGGCCCTGGTGGTGGCGGGGCCGGGTTCCGGAAAAACCACCGTGCTTACGGAGCGTCTTTGCACCCTTTTGGAAAGGGGAGTTCCGGCGGAAAAAATCCTGCTTCTTTCTTTTACCAGAGCTTCCAGTAAGGAGATGGAGGAACGCTTTTTTCGGAAAATGGGGATTAGGGCAGGGAGACCGAGATTTTCCACCATCCATGCCCTTTGCTTTTCCCTATTACGAGAAGATCTGGGCTATAAAAAAGAAGATCTTGTGAACCTTTATGAAAAAATGGATTGGCTTTCCCAATACTATCTGGAAAAGGGGATTCTTCGGGAGGAGGTGCAGGAACTGCTTCCCGGCTTGATTGCCCAGATATCCTATTTTAAATCTATAGGAGAAAGGGAGAGAATTGCCTACCTGCAAAAGGAGAAGCAGGAGGATTTTCTGGCTCTCTATCATTTTTATGAGGAGAGCAGGAAGAAGAGGGGAAAACTGGATTTTGAGGACCTGCTTTTAGAGGTACTCCGCATCTTAATGGAAAAAGGAGACTTGGCCATGGCCTGGCAGAGCCGTTTTTCCCATATTTTGGTGGATGAATTCCAAGACCTTTCTCTGGTACAGTATGAGATTATCAAGGCCTTGGCAAAATCTCCCAATGCTCTCTTTGTGGTGGGGGATGAGGACCAAAGCATTTACGGCTTCAGAGGGGCAAGTCCCGGCATTCTTCTCTCCTTTACCAAGGATTACCCGAACTGCGAAAGGATTTTTTTAAGCGATAACTTCCGTTCCTATAGGGAAATTGTGGAGCTAAGCAAGAGGCTCATCGGAAAGAATAAGGAGCGTTTTCAAAAGAAGCTTCAGGGCAGGCAGGGAAGCGGGGGGAAGGCTAAGTATTACGCCTTAGCCACCGGAAAGGAAGAAGCAAAACTTTTGGTACAACATATTGAAGAAGCGAAGGAAGAGGGCTGTCCCTTGGAAGAGATGGCTATTCTTTGCAGAAGCAGAAAGCAAATCCCCGCCTTACTGCCTCTCTTTATGGAAAGGGGCATTCCCTACAGTCTTACGGAAGATGTGCAAAATGTCTTTCAGCACTTTGTGGGAAAGGATATTCTGGCCTACCTTCGTTTGACTATAAATAAAGAAAGCAGGGGAGAGCTTTTACAAATCCTGAATAAGCCTTATCGAGGACTGCTTCGAGAGAAAATTCAAAGGGAGGACAGCCCCTTTTCGGATTTGAAAAAAGCCTATAGAGGAAGAAAAGAGGAAAGGGCTTTGATTCTTTTAGAAAAACAGCTTCAGAAAATGCAGGAGCTGCCGGTACAGGAAAGAATCCTGTATATCCGAAAGGATATGGGCTATGAGCAGTATTTGGAAAGCTTCGCCAAGAAGAAAAACCGGGACTTTGAGGAATTACAAAGTCTCTTAGAGGAGCTTACAGCTATGGCGGAGCAGACGGAGGGGGTGGAAGCCTTTTTCCGTTTTGTGGAGAAATTCAATGGGGACTGCCTGCAAAGGCAGAAGGAAGAAAGCGGGGAAGGGGTTCGGATCATGACCTACCACGGGGCAAAGGGATTGGAGTTTGATGAGGTCTTTTTGCCGGACTGCATCGAGGGAATTATTCCGGACGGAAGAGCCAAAACCCAAGAAGAACTGGAAGAAGAAAGAAGAAGCTTTTATGTGGCATTGACCAGAGCCAGAAAGAAAATTCACATCTATGTCACAAAAGAACGATACAGTAAAAAGGTAAAACCCTCCCGCTTTATTCCGGAGCTTTTAGGAGGGTAGGAAGGGGCGAAATGGAAAAGATTAAGATTTTAGTGGTGGATGATGAAGAAAGAATGCAGAAATTGCTGAAAGACTTTCTGAAAATGAAGGACTACGAAGTGCTTTTGGCTGGAAACGGAGAGGAAGCCATTGATTTATTTTTCAAGGAGAAAAGCATTGCCCTGATTATTTTAGATGTGATGATGCCCAGGATGGACGGTTGGACCGCCTTAAAGACCATTCGGGAGCATTCCAAGGTACCGGTGATTATGCTGACTGCCCGTTCCGAGGAAAATGATGAGTTAAAAGGCTTTGATTATGGGGCGGATGAATACATTTCCAAGCCCTTCTCTCCGAAGATTTTGGTGGCGAGAGTGGAGGCTTTACTTCGCCGTTCCGGGGTGCAGAAGGAAGAGCTTTTGGATGTGGGAGGCATCGTGATTGATGAGGCGGCCCACAGCGTTACGGTGGACGGAAAGCCTATAGAGCTTAGCTTTAAGGAATATGAGCTTTTGCAGTATTTTGTGGAAAATAAGGGTATTGCCTTGTCCAGAGAAAAAATTCTTAACAACGTTTGGAACTACGATTACTTTGGAGATGCCAGAACCATCGATACCCATGTGAAAAAGCTTCGTGCCAAGTTAATGGACAAGGGGGACTATATCAAAACCGTTTGGGGCATGGGCTATAAATTCGAGGTGGAATAGGAGGGTATCTTGGCTGAAAAATGTCGAAAACGAAACAGTTTGCAAAGGCGCTTTACCCTGCTTTTTGCCTTTGTGTTTTCCATGCTTTTGATTCTTCTTCTGGTGGGAAACAGCTTTTTTCTGGAAAGCCTTTATGAAAAACGAAAGGTGCATGTGCTGGAAAAGGCTTATATGGAGCTGGATCGGATATTGCAGCAGGGAGAGGGCTTTTCCAAGGACTTTCCTACGGAAGCGGAAAGTCAGGAAGGGAAGGAAACTGCCGCCAGCAAATATGTTCGCTTTTTAACGGAGAAGGAAAATATCTCCATTATCGTGATGGATGACAGTAGCGACGGGGTGTATACCTCCTCTGCCAATCCCCAGTCTTTGATTCGCAGGCTTTATTCGTATATTTTTGGGAAGGCGGATGGAGATACCCAAAAGATTTTGAATAAGGGGGATAATTTTTCCATTGTGAAAACCAAGGGGGAAAACAAGGAGACAGGGTACCTTGAGGCCTGGGGATATTTTTCCAACAACAGTACCTCCTTTATGATGTCCATGCCCCTGGCCAGCTTAAGGGAAGCGGTATCC
>CALIEL010000156.1 GCA_938022235.1 Oribacterium parvum | reverse complement strand
AGGTGGTCTACAATCAGATCTACGTTGTAGCGCACCATGGTGAGGTACGTGTCTCCCGACTCTCCTCGGAGTCCCAGGGAGTCGCTGAAGAGTCCCCCCTCTCCTTCCTTTTCTCCTTCTACCACCTCCACGGAAAAGCCCTTTTCCTTGCAGGATTCCTGGAGCTTCTTCATGCGCTGGGGGTCGGTAGTGGATTCCGTGAAAATGGCCTTAATCTTGTGGTCAACAATAAATTGCGCGGTTTCCGCCATGTCATAGGCGGACACTTCGCCGTCCGTGCTAACGCCCTGGGGCGCTTTTACTTCGATACCGTAGGCTCTGGAAAAATACTGAAAAGCATCGTGGGGAGTAAGCAGCACTCGACTTTCCTTGGGAATTTCCTCAAGTCTTTTCTTGGTATATGCTTTCAGCTCTTCCAGCTCCTTCTGATAGGCTTCTTTTCTTTCTTCAATAACAGTTTTTTCTTCCGGAAGCTTTTCTTCCAAGGTGGCCGCCATGGTGGAAACTGCCTGGGCGTAAAGGTCTTGATCAAACCAAAAATGGGGATCCGGCACATCTTCTCCCTGGAAGGCCTGGATGACCTTATCCTCCGGGAAGTCCTTGGAAACCATTACGCCGCCCTGTGCCTTCAGGGCATCCTGCATTTTCCCTTCAAAATGTAAGCCGTGATAGAAAAGCAGTTCTGCGTCCTGCATCTTCTTTAAGTCCTCCGGCTTCGCCTCATAGGTGTGGGGGTCCTCCCCTCTTGGGATAATGCAGCTGATTTCTACGCTATCTCCTCCCAGTACCTCCGCCATGTCCTCTAAGAAGCTGGTGGTGACACAGAGCTTGAGTTTATCCTTTGCGCCGGTGGAGCTTGCGTCTTTGGAGTTCGCATCTGTAGATTTTGCGTCTGAGGTCTTTGCTTCCAGAGAATTCGCATCTGTAGATTGGGCTTCCGCTTTATCAGCGGATTGGGTTTTGGATGCACTTCCAGATTGACTTTCCATGGCTGCTCCGCAGCCTGCGGAGAGAGCAGTCACCAGAACCAAGCCTAAGAGTCGTTGGAATATGAGCTTTCCGTAGGAGACTTTCTTGTTCATTATTGTTTTTCCTTTCCTTTGATTTTTCGATAATTGAGAAACTTTATTCTTTTTGTCAGGTTATCCTTACAAATGATTCTATTACTTTGTATACATTATTGCAAGAACTTCTTTTCCCATTTTTCTTATTTTTCCAAAAAAATTGGCAAAAAATCAGAAAGAAGCAAAGACTGAAAAAGAAAAATACGCTACAATGGGATGGAAATTTGAGAAATTTCAAAGCAAAAAGGAGGAGTAGGCAATGTCTATAGAAATAAAGAACAATAAAGAAGAACAGGCCAGGGAGGAGTTGACTCTCCTGATCCAGCGTTATCCGGTGCTTTCCGGAATCGAAGAGAATATCTGGCAGGCTTTTAGCATGATGCGGGACAGCTACAGCAAGGGAGGCAAGCTTCTCCTGTGCGGTAACGGGGGCAGCTCCGCAGATACGGATCATATCGTTGGGGAACTGATGAAGGCCTTTTGCAGTAAGCGTCCTTTGGCTCCTGAACTTCTGTCCAATGTAAAAAAGCTCTTCGGAGAAGAGGAAGCCTCTTACTTCGAAAAGCATTTGGAGCAGGGACTGCCTGCCATTTCCTTCAGTAGCCAAACCGCCTTGCACACTGCCTTTAGCAACGACCAGGACGAAACTCTGTTTTATGCCCAGTGTCTCCTTGGCTACGGCAAGCCGGAGGATCTGCTATTTTGTATCAGCACTTCCGGAAATGCCAAAAATGTTTCTTACGCACTAAAGCTTGCCAAGGCTATGGGCATCCCCAGCATTTTACTGACCGGAAAGGACGGGGGAAATGGCAGAGCGATTGCGGATCTTTCCTTGATTGCGCCCTCTAATGAGACGTATCAGATTCAGGAGCTGCATCTGCCGATTTATCATGCTTTGTGTTTGATGCTGGAGATGTATTTCTTTGCCGAATAGGGAGGACTACATTCATAGATGAGGGACGCTCGGATGCAGTATGGGGCTGAAATCGGGTGGGCTCTCGCTAACCTCACCTTCGTAGCGAGGGACTGTATTCATCGATGTAGTTCGCTCCAATGCAGTATAGGCATGAAATCGGGCACGCTCCCGCTAACTTCGCCTTGACTGAGCAGT
>CALIEL010000155.1 GCA_938022235.1 Oribacterium parvum | reverse complement strand
TCAAGCTTCGCTTTGCTCGCTTTCAGTAAGTACCGGCGGGCTCAGATTACCCCTATTATAGACCCATACTGCATTATTCGCTTCACATATTGATTTTTACAGTTCTTCACTTCATCGGATTTCGCAAGTATCGGGCTCAGATTACCACTCATTTCATCCCTATCCTATATAATGCTACTGGAGAAACAGTAGTCTAAATGCATTCCGGGTGCTGTACCCCTTTCTTTAGCTGGGTGGCCTTTTCAGCGCCTTCCAGCCTTTCCACCAGTGCCAAAGCAAAGTCTAAAGCGACGCCCATTCCTCTCCCGGTGATGATCTGTTTTCCGACTTCCACGGCTTTTCCGCTCCATTTTGCGCCGTCTACGTCGGAGATGCCTTCTTCAAAGCCCGGATAGCAGGTGAAGTGTTGCCCTTTCAAAAATCCCAGACGTCCGAAAATGCCGGGAGCGGCACAGATTGCGGCCAGATCCTTTCCTGCTTGGAACTGCTTTTGCAAAGCTTCCAGCAGGCTTTTATTTTCCTCTAAGTGGGGAACGCCCGGGATTCCACCGGGTAAGAAAAGTAAATCTGCGGCGGAAAAATCATTTTCCGTAAGCTCGGAAATATTCTTATCACAGAGGATGGTAATCTGGTGGGAGCCCTTCACGAGCTTATCCGGAGCAACTGCAATAAGCTCCACCGAAACACCGGCTCTTCGTAAAATATCCACCACCATTAAACATTCAATTTCTTCCGTGCCTTCCGCAAAAAATGCCAGTACCTTTTTCATAGAAACTCCTTTCAACGCTTTTTGTATTTCATTACAGTCATTACAGCCATTACAGCCATTACAGCCATTACAGCCCTTACCGCCATTACTTTTATTACCGTTATTATAGCATTACAGCCATTACTTTCATTACCGTCATTACTTTTATTACTGCCGGTGCTTAGCTTTCTTACACTACGATACATATCTTACTCCATTTTTTGAAAAAGAAATAGAGTGAGAAGAACTGTGAGCAGAAGAGCAGGAAAATGTTTGAAAAAGCTTTGGAAAATTTTTTCTTGCAAAAAAAAGTATTTTGAATAAAATATTAAAAGTAGTATAAAAATGTAATAATTTCACTAATCATATCAGTAAAATACGGGATTTCTTTGGCGGAAATGTAGTAAAAGTGGAGTGTAAGGGTGATTGGTTGAAAGAAGGGAGAGTCTATGGGAGAAAACAAAGAGATAGTAGAGGAAAGTGGAATGATGTCGCAGAACAGCGCAGATGTAGAGAGAGAAGGCGGCTCGAAACAGAACCCGCAAAATAAGGGAGGGCTTGAAGCCTATAAGGAACCGCTGCTTCTCCTGCTGTGTGTAACGATAGGTGCTGTTTTAGGATTGGTATTTCGGGAGAAGGTGGCATTTTTAAAGCCGGTGGGACAGATTTTTCTAAATCTTTTGTTTACCCTCCTGGTACCGCTGATTTTCTTCTCTATTTCCGCCTCCATTGCCAACGTATCGGATACCAATAAGGTAGGAAAATTGCTTTTTTACCTGATTCTGATTTTTGTGGGTACCGCAGCTATCGCGGCTATATTGATGTTTACCGTAGTGCATTTTGTGGGACTGGATACCAATTTGAATCTGGTTTCGGAGGCGGTAGAGGAAATCAAGAAAACGGATATGGCTACGCAGGTTGTAGACATGTTCACGGTTTCCGACTTCCCCCTGGTCATCAGCCGGGCCCACATCCTTCCTTTAATTATCTTTTCCATCTTTACCGGAATGGCAGTTTCTCTAATGGGAAAGGAAGGCGAATACGTTGCCAATTTCCTCAGCCAGTGGTCCAAGGTCTTTTATAAGATGGTTTCTCTTTTAATGAAGCTGGCCCCCATTGGAATCGGGGCCTATTTTGCGGATTTAACCGGTACCTATGGAATGGATTTGATTAAAACCTATGGAAGAGCCTTACTTACCTTTTATCCCACGGTTATCGTATATTTCTTCCTTTTCCTTGGCTTCTATGCCTTTCTGGCAGCAGGCCCCTGGGGAGTGAAAAATTTCTTCCGGGTAATTTTCCTTCCGGCATTAACGGCATTGGGAACCAGAAGCTCTGCAGCAGCCATTCCCTTACAGCTGGAATCCTGTGACGAACTGGGTGTTCCGAGAGAGATTTCCTCAGTGGTAATTCCTACCGGAGCCACCTGCCATATGGATGGAGCATGTCTTGCGACAGTGTATGAGATTTTATTGGTTTCCGCACTCTTCGGCCATTCCTTCCATGGAATAGGAGATTATCTTTATGCGATAGTGGTATCCGTAGTAGCCAGCGTGGCAGTTTCCTCCGTACCCGGTGGCGGAGCTGCGATGGAAACCATGATTCTTGCGGCCTTCGGTTTTCCGCCACAGGCCTTGCCTATGATGCTGATGCTGACCCAGCTTTTTGACGCCGGATGTACCCTGTTGAACTCCTGCGGCGATACGGTAGCTTCCATGCTGATTAGTAGAATCATGTTGGGAAAGGATTGGTATAAGAAGAAGGAAAACGGAAAGCTTTCCCCTGAAAATGCCTAAAAGCAGGTAAAAACCGGCTAATTCTCCTTCTGAAAATGCCTAAGGGCAGATGAAAAACCGGCTAAACCGACTTTTGAAATGAGCCGGAAAGCAACGAAAAAATATACCCTTTTAAAGCAGAAAAAAAGGACGGTATATTTCATTTATATCTATGCATAAAACCGATTTATGCAAAAAGCTCAAATTGATAATTATTTTAATGAAGAAAACAGGATAAAATGCCCAAATAGGATTGAAAAAGAATTGACAAGCCGGGAGAAATGGGGTAGAATTGCCTTACTCGAATCGATAAGGATTCGACCTAAAAATTGGCGAACAGGTTTAATCGACCCTTACTACTCTATACAGCAGAGAACCCGACGGAAACGCCGGGTTTTTTGCTATCTATAAGGAAATACAAGGATTTTCCTAAAAGGAGCCGGAAAGAAAAGAAAAAGCTCCTGTGCATAAGTAAGGAGATTTTATGCAATTTCTCTTAAGTATTAATTATAGTAAAAACACATAAAAAAGAGAGTTTTATAAGAATTCAAAATTAGACTTTACCCCCTTCCTTAGATAAAATAGATGCGGTCGGAGAAGAATACACATCATTGTCTTTCCTCAAAATCACTTTTCCGAGAAACAGAAGTGAGCGTAAAACATTTTCCTTTCATAGACCGGAAAGAGCCTATCCGAAGGGGAAATTTTTTTATCTTGAAAGCGAAAGAAATTTTGCGAAAGAGATTCTGTTTTCTGAAATAAGACCGGGAAAGACGCTAAAGAAGGAGAAAAATATGGAGTCTATTGTTACTTATCATGCAACGAAGGTAAGCCCTCAGGAAGTACAGAGAAAGGCAGAGGAGCAGTATGCCGGCGGATATTTCTGCTGTGAGGCGGTAATGTCCGTAATCCGTGACGCTTTCCAGGCTGATGTTCCGGAGTCCGTTATTGCCATGTCTTCCGGTATGTCTATCGGAGCAGGTCGTTCCGGCTGTATGTGCGGAGCTTTAAACGGCGGAATCCTTGCCCTTGGTATGTTCTTCGGTAGAACAACACCGGACGGTCCTAAGGATCCAAAGGTAAATGCTTTAATGGCATTGTCCAAGGAATTACACGATTGGTTTAGAGACTCCAACGCTAAGCATGCCGCTTGCTGCCGTGTTCTTACCAGAGGCTTTGATATGGCAGGGGGAGAGCATAAGAAGCAGTGTATTGCTTTCACAGGACTTTGCGCCGGAAAGGTTGCAGAGATTCTTTGCAGAGAGTTAGGAGTTGAAAATGTTGATTCCGAGCCTATCAAGGGTCTGGAAGCACCTTACCTTCCACCTGTAAAAGAAGTGGTATAAGGAGGAAGTATGGAAAAAATCAAAAGAGTGCCCTTGGCTATTTCCGGTGTGATTTTGGGAATGGCGGCTTTGGGAAATTTATTACAGTCCTACGGTGAGGGGATTCGCCTGATTTTTGGAGGAGTAGCCTTTGTACTACTCCTTCTTCTTCTGTGTAAGGCGATTTTCTTTCCACAAGTACTCAAAGAAGAATTCAGCAATCCCATTGGCGCCGGTGTTACCGCCACCTTCCCCATGGCTTTAATGTTGTTTTCCGTGTATGCAAAGCCCTTTGTTCCGGGCATTGCCTTTCCCTTATGGTGTGTAGCCATCCTGCTACAGATTCTTTTACTCCTCTATTTCACCAAGACCTACGTTTTACACTTTGAGGAGAAAAATGTTCATACGGTATGGTACATCGTTTATGTGGGAATCGTAGTGGCATCCCTTACTTCTCCTGCTTATAAAATGCAGGTTTTGGGACAGGGAATCTTTTACTTCGGCTTTATCGCCCTGCTGATTCTTTTGTTGGTGGTTTCGAAACGTTATCTGAAAATGCCGGTACCGGAACCTGCAAAGCCTTTAATGATGATCTATGCAGCACCTATGGCTCTTTGCACTGCCGGCTATAATCAGGCATTTGCGGAGAAGAATCAGGGATTTGTACTCTTCTTACTGGCAGCAACCTCAGTGATTTACCTTTTTGCCCTGGTAAAGAGCATTTCCTTCCTGAAGCTCCCCTTCTACCCAAGCTATGCAGCCTTCACCTTCCCCTTCGTGATTTCCGCGATTGCCACAAAGCAAAGCGTGATGGTTTTAGGGAAAATGGGAATGAGCCTTGCCTTCATGCAACCGGTGGTTTACCTGGAAACCATCATTGCCGCAGGCTTTACCATCTATGCCTGCCTGAGATTTATGGAGCATATCTTCCTTAAAAAGGCTTAATATAGAAAGTCTCAAAGGGACTAAGAAAAATAGAATTAAACAGCGTATCGAATCAATAGGTCCGAAGCAGGGGTAATCTGAGCCCATGGGTTCTTAGCTTTTGTTCTTTGAAAGCTTAGAACCCCTATGAGGCGAAGTTAGCGAGAGCGTGCCCCGCTTCGGACTTATTGATTTGATACGCTTGTAGTAATGGTGATAGAGATAGTCCCTTTGATACCCCCGTTAGTTTCTCCTATTTGTTTCTAAAATTCTCTTTATTCTTTGGGGAATTCCTTGTCATTGAAGTTTTTCTCTGTTATCCTAAGGAAATACTTGCGGAGATGGACAGACAGAATAGTTGAAGGACAACGGAAAAGGGGAAGCAATGAGCGATTTTTCATTTAATCATTTTAATTTTAATGTACTGGATCTGCAGAGAAGTATGCGCTTTTATGAGGAAGCGCTGGACTTACATGAATTAAGCAGAAATGAGCAGGATGATTTTATCATCGTGTATCTGGGAGATGATTCTACGGATTTTCGTTTGGAGTTAACCTATCTGAAGAATAGAACAGAAGCCTATGATTTGGGAGAGCAGGAGTTCCATTTGGCTCTTAGGACTGTGGATATCGGTGCGGCCCATGACCGGCATGAAAAGATGGGATGCATTTGTTTTGAGAATCACGGCATGGGAATTTATTTTATCGAAGATCCGGATGGGTACTGGATTGAGATAATTCCGGATAGAACCAAGCCCATTACTTGGCGATAAGGTAAGAATAAAGAAAGCGATTTCTAAGGGTTTTCCCAAGGAAGTCGCTTTTTGCATTCTTAACGAGTATCGCTAGCGTAGTGTGCGGTATCTCGTTTATGAGTTTTACGTTATGTGGTAACAGAGCTAAAATTTATAAAATCAAAGAGTTAAGGTGATTATTGTCCTTTTAGAAAACCTTCCGCCAGAGCCACGAAAGCGGCGCTTCCCTTCCAAAGAACATCCTCATCCACGGTAAACTTGGCATGGTGGTGTGGGTAATCGGTTCCCTTTTCCGGATTGGAGGAGCTTAAAAACAAAAAGCATCCCGGAACGCTCTGCTGGTATAGGGCAAAGTCCTCCCCGATCATACTGGGCTTGTCTATGTGGGTCAGGAGCTTATCCTGAAAAACTTCTCTGAGGCAGCCCTGCGCCAATGCAGTCAGATCCGAATCATTGGTAACAGGCGGTGCACCAAAGTCCATGGTGAGGCTTACGTTTCCTCCAAAGGCCTTGGCAGTATTTTCTGAAACTTCCTTGATACGCTTGGCCAGTCTTTGCCGCACATCTTCCTGAAATGCTCGAGTGGTACCTTCAATCCGTACATTGGAGGGAATCGCATTGTAGAGCTCTCCTCCCTGAATGAGACCGATAGTAAGAACAGCTGGCTCCGTTCCGGCAATTTCTCTGGAGGGAATCGCCTGCAAAGCCAATACAATATGGGCGGCAATGTTGATGGGGTCAATGCCTTTCTCCGGAGTGGAGGCGTGACACCCCACACCCTGCACCTCCAGGATAAAACGATCATAGGACGCCATTACCGGGCCGGGGACACAGACTATAGTACCACTGGGAATATCCTTACCTAAGATGCTTCCGATATGCATGCCGAAAATAGAATCTACCCCTTCTAAAGCGCCTTTTTCCAGCAAAACAGTAGCCCACTTTGCCTGCTCTTC
>CALIEL010000154.1 GCA_938022235.1 Oribacterium parvum | reverse complement strand
TTCTCCCTTTCGGATGTCCACACGAACAGAAGCATAGAACTTTAAAGCGCGTCCACCGGTGGTAGTCTCCGGATTACCAAACATCACGCCGACCTTTTCTCTTAACTGATTGATGAAAATAAGGATACAGTTGGACTTGGCGATAATAGCGGTAAGCTTTCTTAAAGCCATAGACATCAAACGAGCCTGTAAGCCCACATGGCTGTCTCCCATCTCTCCGTCAATCTCCGCCTTAGGCACCAATGCCGCCACGGAGTCCACAACCAAGATGTCCATCGCACCGGAACGAACCATGGTCTCTACAATATCCAAGGCCTGCTCTCCGGAATCCGGCTGTGCCACATAGAGGTTATCAATGTCCACGCCGATAGCCTGAGCATAGCGGGGATCCAAAGCATGCTCCGCATCAATAAAGGCCGCGATGCCTCCACGCTTTTGTACCTCTGCCACTGCATGAAGGGCAAGGGTAGTCTTACCGGAGGATTCCGGACCGTAGATCTCGATAATACGCCCTCTTGGGAAACCGCCTGCCCCAAGAGCAATATCCACGGATAAGGAGCCTGTGGGTACTACGGAGATATCCTTATTCACTCCGGAATCTCCCAGCTTCATCACGGATCCCTTTCCGCAATCCTTTTCAATCTTGCTGAGAGCCGCATCCAGCGCCTTTAACTTTTCATCCCGATCTTCCAATGCTACTACAGGAGCCTTGCTTACTTTGTTTGCCATGATTTTCTTCCTTTACTTTTTGTATTGTTACTTGTACCGGTTTTCGCTTCTTACCGGACTACTGTTCTTTCCCTTTATTTCTTCGTTTTTTGCTTGCCGAGAGATTATATCATAGAACATACATTCTGGCTATTGGAATTTTTCTTTAGCTTCTTCCGTTATAACACAAAACACTCCAATCTCCTATACTCCACATTCGGATAAGCTTTTCTTAAAAAATACGCTTCGACTTCACTGCCCGGAATGGCTGTTTATGTCCAATGAGTATCCCACACTACTCGTGAGATACTCGTTAATCAGAGCTAACATTTTTCAAATGTCAGCTCCGATACCGGCTAAAGTCCATCTATAAGAAAAAAAAGAGGGGGATTACTCCCCTGTGGAAAGTATCCCTCTCTCTACCGCTTCTTCGTATTGGAAGACCGCCTGATTATAATCCAGTTTTGCCTGGGCTGCTGCATTTTCCTTGGATAAGGCTTCTAAGGATAAGCCTTGGAAATCTGCCCTTCCCAATAGTCCCAGAGCGTTCATCCGCTCTGCCTTTTCCTTCTGCAAACGGGAAAGCTCTGAAACGGATTCCGCCGCATTTAAAGCCGCTTCCGCTTCGCTAATATTCCGCCTAAGCTCCTCCATGGAAACTCGAATCTGCTGTTCTTTTTCCTTCTGACTCTGCTTCTTCTCCGTCCAGCCGGTGATATTGCTGTCCTTTGTGCGAAGAATGCTTCCCAATTCACTGTTATGACTTAAAGCGGAATCAATGTCCTTTCCCCAGTCTCTTGTTGCCAGATAGTTTCTCGGGTAGTCGGGAATGGCTTCGAACTGAATATTAGAATAGGTATTCATGCTCCAACCAAGGCTCAGTCCCATATTTCTCTTCATGCTTTCCAGGCCGTCCTTGGCCTTTTGCAAATCCGACTGAGCACTGTCCAAAGCAAGCTTTGCCGCGCTCACATCATTTGTCGTAGCCTGCCCAAGGCGCGCCTGCCTTTCCGTCTTCTATAAACCTGCCTGTAGCATCGCCACTCTTTTTTCCAGCATGGTCTTGTTGTTTTCCAGAGAAATCGCACTGAAATAAAGGTTTTGCATACCGTCACTCAAAAGCTTTTTTCCGGTATAGAAGCCGGATTTCACCGCTTTTTCCGTCTTAGCTTCCGCCTTCTTCATACTTTTTTCCGTCTCGGAAAGCTGCACCAGTCCTTGATTTACCTCCGCCAGACTACTGTCTATATCCGGTAAAATCTTCTTACTGTTCTTTACCTTTTCTAACTGATTAATCTGACTTTGCAAAAAGGCTTTGGTCGCAGGATCTGTGCTATCCTGCTTCTGCTCCTTTAAGCTGTCAATGCTCTCCTGCAAATTCGCAAGAATATCCGCCTTCTCATCCTTTACCGCCTTCTGTACGGAAGCCATACCGCCGGTGCTTTGCGCCAAAGCATCCTGCTCCATCTTGGCCACGGTACTGAATTGGTCCACAAGATCCGGGATTTCTCTGAAGGAAATGATGTTATCATTCACATCCCAAGGCTTCTCCTCTGCTAAGGCAGGGAAGCTTTGACAGAGAAGTCCAAGGCTCAAAGCCAGAGCAAATGCGGACTTTATCTTATTCTTTTTCTTCTCCATAAAAGATTCAATGCATCCTTTCTCTTACTCTGCCGTCGCCAAACCGTTCTTTCCGGCCTGATAATCCAAATATTCTTCATAAAGCTTCAAATCCGCCTGCTGCTTTTGAAGGCTTGCGGTATCGGAAGCATTTTTCGCCTTTTCAAAATCCACACGGCTTACGCTTCCCAGCTTATAGCCTCGTTCTGCTTTTTGATAAGCCTGCTGCGCGTTGGACGCCTGCAGTTCCGCCTGTCTTTTCGCCTCTTCTGCCTGCTTTAAGCTTTGGTAGCGAGAAAGCATATCGGACTGAATCTTCTCCTTTGCTGTGGAAATGCTTCTTGTCAGATTCTGTCGGTTGGCATCTCCTGTGGAAAGATTCAACTTTCTTTCTGAAATCCGAAGACTGTAGTTATTCTGTAAAGCTGTCTTACTGTCTTCCTCTAAATTCACTGCCGTAAGCTGCTCTGCACTAAGGCTTGGAATTACGGGCATCTCCGGAGTATCACTTGCCTTCCAGCCCAGATTCACCCGTAAAAGCTCCGTCATCTTGTCAAAGGCGGAATTGTTCTTCGTAAGGCTTAGATTCGCCTGGTCATAGGCTTCCTTAGCAGTCAGCACATCAATCTGGGTGGCCTTTCCGATAGCTTTTTTTCTTTCGGTGCTTTCCTGTGCGCTTTTCGCATCTGCTAAAGATAAGGCATCGATTTGCTTTTGAAGGCCGGTGCTTTCTCTGCTAATGAAGGACTTTTTAATGGTCTCAATGGTATTCTGCTCCGTTTGTTCCACGGAAAGCTTGGCAATCTCCCGGTCTGCGTTTTGTGCCACGGTATCTGCGGAAAAATTGTTGCTGTTGCTCTGGTACTGCATTTCTGCCAAAGCCTCCGCCACACTGTTTCCGTCTGCAGCGGACAATGCCTTTTCATAGGCTTCTTCCACCTGATTTCTGGCATCCTCTACATTGACATTGTAGCTGCCCTTGCTGTCACTTTCCCGGAAGTTTCTCCAAAGACTGGATACTGTGGGGTTGTACTCATGGACCAAATCCCCGATTTCCTCCCAGGAAATGACATTGTCCCGAAGCTTTGCCCACTCCTCCTCGGAACGCTGCCGTTCAAAGGAAGTCTGCATCTGATCCACGGAAACATTATCGGAAAAGCCCGGTACCTTCTGTGCCATGGCAGGCATGGTAAAGGAAAGGCTCGCTAAAACAATTGCTAAACTAATAGGATATCCCTTTTTTCTCATCTTCTTCTCCTAAAAAAAATCTCTGATTCTCTAAGCATGGGGCTGTAAAGCACAGTTGACTGGCCTTACAGCCCCTACTAAGAGAAAAGGAGTCTTCTCTACTATAACATAATATTCCTCGGAATTTCTTAACGAAAATCGTCAATCCTGTGAACTTTTGGTGTTCTTTCTCCTAAATAAGTTTCAACTATCCTGCCAAATATCACCTTACGCTATGCACCAAAGCTGCACTGCCGGCTTTAAACTTTTATCATATGTTTTTTCCTGCCATAGATAATCATGTAGTACACCGGAAGCAAAAGCAGTGCCAGTAAAGTAGACGCCACCAAGCCTCCCACGTTTACCAAAGCCAGTCCCTGCATCAGGGCACCGTTGTCTCCGAAGCCCATAGCCATAGGAATCATAGACAATACCGTAGTCAGGGTGGTCATCAAAATCGGCCGAAGTCTGGTGGCACCTGACTCTGTCAAAGCCTTTTCCAAAGGCATTTCCTGACGGTACTGATTTACCGTATCCACATAGAGAATTCCGTTGTTTACCACCGTTCCCACCAGCATCAAAAATCCCAAAAGAGAGGTCATGGACAGAGTTGCGTCAAAGAGCCACAAGAGTCCGAAGGAACCGATTAAGGAGAAGGGGATGGTGGTCATCACCATAAAGCTGAAGCGTGTAGACTCAAACTGCGCCGCCATGACTACAAAGACCAGGAAGACCGCAATGGCGATGGCACGGAACAAATCCGCAAACTCCTCATTCATGCTTTGGGTTTGAGAATTAGCCACAACGGAAATATTCTCTCCCAGATTCTTGCTGACCAGGTCGTCAATTTCCGCTTTGGTATTGTTGTTGGCCTGCTCCGTATAATTTGCCGTAATCGTCGCCTGATACTTTTTATCTTCTCGTTCAATGCTGGCAGGAGAATCCGCATACTTTACAGTAGCCAAACTTTCCAGAGAAACCTGCGCCCCTGTAGGCGTGGTAAAACGAATGGACTTTACCTTTTCCAGGTTATCAAATTGATCCTTGGGATATTTCACCCACACATCTACCTTTTGCCCCTCCACCGTCATTTTCATTGCTTTTTTTCCGGAAAGATCGGTATTTAGGGACTGGGCAATCTGGATAGGACTTAAACCTTCCGCCGCCGCCTTAATGGGATCAACTTTAACCTGCAAAAGAGGGGCTGCATTTTCCAGGCTGGAATGAATGCCGGTGAGGCTGCTCTGCTTTTGTAATAAGGAAAGAAGTTCATTACTCTTTCTTTGCAGTTCTTCCAAATCCGATCCCTGAATAATAATTTCATAGTTATTGCCGGAGCTGTAATCGCCACCGCTCATACTGGTATCACTTACGGACTTTATGCTTAAAACCTCTTGAGAACGGTTCTCCAAGGCCTTCTTCCATGCCTTTACCTTTTCCTTGGTTTTCATGGAACGATCCTTTTTCAGATATACCGTAATCGTAGGATCAGTGCTTCCTCCGTACAGGGCGGAAAGGGCGGAACCTCCTGCCGTTGCAGTATAACGGTCTGTATCCGGATCCTTTGCCACCAACTCCTCCAACTCTTGAATGACTCTTTCTTTTTCTTCTATGGAAAGACCGGGCTTTTGGGTAATGCCGATTTCAACGGTTCCTGTATCAATATCCGCCATCAGCTCTGTTCTGAGCTGTGTCGCCAGGAAGAGAGAAAGAACCAAAATACCGGCTGTAGCCACCAGCACTACTTTTTTATGCCGTAAAAACTTACTGATGGTGCTTCTATAGGCATCCTGTAACAGTCGTACTCCCCGATAAGCTACCGCCTTACTGTTTTCCTTAGGCTTATATAGGGTAAAGCAAAGGGGAACGATGGTAACCGCGGAAATCAAAGAAGCCACCATACAAAAGACAATGGTAAAGCCAAGGGGCTTAAAGTATTGTCCGGAAATTCCCTGTAAAAATCCAAGGGGAAGGAATACTACACAGGTGGTAAGCGTACCTCCGAAAACTGAGGCTCCCACTACCCTTACGGAGTCGATAGCCGCTTCTTTAAGACTTCTTTGCCGTTCTCCGTAATCGTCCATGGCTCGGAAGCAGGCCTCCAATACAACGATGGAGTTGTCCACCATCATACCCACACCTAAAACCAGGGCGGAAAGGGTCAGCATATTCAGGCTATAGCCCATAGCTCCCATAAAGACGACGGCTCCTAAAATCGCCAAAGGAATGGAGGAACCTACGATAAGGGAGGCCTTAATATCTCCGAAGAAAAGGAAGATAATCAGCATGGAAATCACGATAGCCATAATCATGGTCTGAAATACGCTGGACAGGGAGCTCTTGATGCTGTCCGCAGAATCGGAAATCACGTGAATTTCCAGATTGGGATTCTTCCCTTCCAGCTTCTTGATTAAGGCGTTCACATCCTTACTCATGGCAATGTCCGACTTACTCTGCAGCTTATTTAAGCTTAAGGTAATGGTCTCTTCGCCGTTATATCGTCCTATACTGCTTTTATCCGACAAGGCGGAACCCACTGTAGCCAAATCCGAAAGAGTCAGGGTATTTCCTGTTCCGGTGGTAATGGGGAGCTTTCGCAATTCCTCAATGGTGGAATAGTCCTGGGAGGTACTGATGGATAATTCCTGGTCTCCCACCTTCGTGCTTCCTGCCGGATAGGTAAACTTTGCAGCCTGCATCATTCCCACCACCTGTTCTATGGTCAAATGATACTGTTGCAGTTTTTCCGGGGAAAGCTCCACTCTTACATAGCTTTCCTGTCCTCCGGAAAGAGAAAGGGAAGCCACGGAGGATAATTTTTCAAACTCCGGCCTAATGTTGTTTTCTACATAATTATAAAGCTGACTCTCATTTTTATTGTTAATGGATAGAACCATGCCCGGCCTTGCATTGATGTCCACCTCCATAATGCTGATGTCCTTGGCGTCCTCCGGCAGAGAGGATTTGATGGCATCCATCTTTTTCTTCAGGCTGTCATAGGCCTTGCTCATGTTCGTCCCGTAATTGTAACGAACAATAACCATGGAGAAGTTCTCATTGGACTGGGATCTGACCTGCCTAACGTCGGAAAGCAGGGAAACTTCCTCCTCAACAGGCTTGGTTACCAGCTCGTCCACATCCTCCGGAGAGGCTCCGGGATAGGTGGTGGTCACGATGAGGTAGGGGAAGTTCATATTGGGGAGCAGCTCCATTTTCATGGTGGTGAATGTAACGAAACCAAAGAAAATAAGGGTGATTACCACAAGAAAGGTGGTAACCGGTCGTCTTAAGACGAATTTCGTCATGGAAAGCATCCTTAGCCCTCCTTTCCGGTTTCCGTAGCGGCAGAACTAACTGCCCCAGTACTGCTATCTGTTTCTCCTGCCGTCTTTCCATCAGAAGAAGACGCTGTTTCCGAGCTATTCAGTCTTACCTTTGCGCCGTCATACATCTCATTATTCCAGGAGCTGAGGATCAAATCCTTCTCCGTAAGCCCGGAAAGTATTTCCACCTTTTCCTCTCCCTGCAAGCCAAGCTCTACAAACTGCTTTTTAATGCTTCCATTCTCACCCTCTCCCTTTTCCAAAAGATAAACGTAGGGAGAACCGTTGTCATAGTAAATAACGGATAAAGGAAGAAGATTTACTTGTTTCCTACTATCCTTCGTTACCGTTAATTTCACCCGACTTCCCTCAGGAAGAGAGGAATTCTCTAAATTCGCTTTCACGGTGAAGAGGCCGGTCTGGGCATTCATCACTCCGGAAATCTCGGTAATGGAGCCTATATACTGCTCTTGTCCCTTTTCTACCTTTACTTCCTGGCCTAAAGACAGGTTCTTCATCAGTTCCTCAGTTGCGGAAAACACAAGCTGCTGTTTTCCCTTCCCCATAAGACTGGCTATCTGAGTACCCTGAGGAATCATGGCATCCTTCACCAAAATGCTGTTTTGCAATACACCATCTGCAGGAGCGGTAATGGTGGCAAACTCCACCTGGGTATCATAGTTCAGCTTCGCCGCCTTTACCTGAGCTTCCGCAGCCTTTGCCTGGGCATCCGCCGCTTCAAAATCCTGGGCGGAAATATCCCCCGAGGCCTGAAGGCTTGCCAAACGGTTTCTGGCATCACTTGCCGCCTTCGCCTGGGCCTCAGCCTGCTCCAAAGTATATTTTGCCGCATCAATCTGCTTTTGATTGTCTAAACGGGCAATTTTATCCCCTTTTTTCAGCTCCGCACCATTTTCCGCATAGATTTCCAAAACCTCTCCGGAAACCTTGGAAGCCAACGCATACTGCTCACTGGCCTCAATGGTACCCACCAAAGACTCTGTAATGAACAGGTCACCCTTTTCTGCGGAAATGCCGGTGGCCAAAGGAAGCTGGGTGATCTCTACTTCCTCTTTAGGCTTTAATAAACGCCTTCCTACCAAAAATGCCACTCCTAAAAGGATAAGCAAAACGATTACAATTTTTACCCCTTTTTTCATCTCTACTCTATTCCTCCTAACGCTTTCTCCAAGAGTTGAATCTGCTTTTGAAACACATAAAGAATCTTTTGCAGAAAAACTTCCCGCTCTTTCGTATCCTCCTCCGGCTCTGACAATCCATCTTTTCTTTTTTCTATGGAAAAGGCCTGAAAAAGGCTGAGGGAAGCCAGTGAAAATGCGGTTTGAATCCCGATGCCCTTTTCCTCCTCTGATAGTGTCTTCGGAAAATAATCT
The DNA here is from genome assembly GCA_938022235.1 of Oribacterium parvum. GTDB lineage: Bacteria > Bacillota > Clostridia > Lachnospirales > Lachnospiraceae > Oribacterium > Oribacterium parvum_A. Next base: position 12,921 of record CALIEL010000154.1, on the reverse strand, counting down.
TTGGGTATCGCTTCTAAGACCACATCTATGTTATCCCGTCTTCCCTGATCCATGTGACTTCTCATACTGGCCAAGGAAAGATTTTTTAAAAATCCGGAGCGATAAAACATGGCAAAGCTGTCCTGCACAATCTGTTTTTTTCGAACCTTCACGATTTCGATGACCCATTCCTGAATACTTTGAAAAAAATCCCCTCGATTTCGCTGCATGATTTCCATGAAATACCGCACCGCCTTATCCTCTTCCGCCTCGAAGAGGTGCACCAGTAAATCATCTTTATCCAGGAAGTAGGTATAAAAAGCCCCTCTGGAAATATCACTTTCTTGAATAATCCGATTAATGGATACTTTGTCATAATCATAGGAAGAAAATTCTTTTTTTGCCGCTTCCAAAATCCGTCTTCTCTTCTCTTCTTCCAGTTTTAGAAATCTCTGTGTGGGCATGCCCCCTCCTCCGCCAAAGTAGATGATAGTGACAAATCATCACTGTTTGTATCTCCTGTGTGGTGACATCACTATTGGTGTCTCCGGTGTAGTGACAAGTTGTCACCAGTTGCACCGACTCAGTATAGTGACAGCTTGTCACCGGTTGTACCGACTCAGTATAGTGACAGCTTGTCACCCTGTCAAGAAGTTTTTTATTTTTATCTACTTTAGTAACACAGAGGATTGCACTTGCAAAAATGCAATTTAACCTTTACAATAAAGTGGCGTTTGTATACAGGATTTTTTAGAAGGAAGAAGCATGGAAGAACAGCAAATTCAGGCTTACGGAAAGATTAATCTTTCCCTGGATGTTAAAAGAAAAAGGCCGGATGGATATCATGATGTGTGCATGGTCATGCAGACCGTTAAGCTTCATGACCGGATTTTTCTGACAAGGGAGAAAACTCCCGGCATTCGCTTAAGCAGTAATTTGGACTTTCTCCCCACGGGAGAGGATAATCTGATGGTAAAAGCCGCAAGGCTTTTGGCAGAAGAATTTTCCATAAAGGAGGGCTTATCCTTCCGACTGGAAAAGCGTATTCCGGTTTCCGGAGGAATGGCCGGAGGATCCACGGATGCCGCCGCTGTATTGCATTTGATGAATCAGGTTTATGCTCTGGGACTTAGTGTAAAGGATTTAGAGAAAAGAGGAGTAAAGCTGGGAGCGGACGTTCCCTTCTGTCTACACAGAGGTTGCTATCTTTCAGAAGGCATCGGAGAAATTCTTACACCCCTTCCCAACTTACCGGCTTGTATTCTTCTCTTGGCAAAACCGGCATTTTCCCTGTCTACAAAGGCTGTTTATGAAGCCTTGAACGTAAGTGCCATTCCTAAAGAAGAGCATCCGGATGTGGAAAAATTTCTGCATTTTCTGAAAAAAGGAGATTTATCGGAAATTACTCCTCTTATGGGGAATATTTTGGAAAAAGTCAGTATTGCCATGCGACCTGAAATACAAGTTCTTAAGGAGCGTCTCCTGTCTTACGGAGCGGAAGTAGCCTTGATGAGCGGTTCCGGTCCCACGGTCTTCGCTCTTTTTCCTTTGGAGCATAAATCCCGGGCGGAAATAGCCTATCAGGCGCTTCGCTATGGCGAGGATCGACATTTAGCACAGCAGGTATATCTTACAGAGCCATGGGCAGAAGAAGGAGGTATAGATGAGTAGTGATTTTACCATTAATATGAACGAGTATCTTCCCCTACGGGATTTGGTGTTCAACACCCTAAGACAGGCAATTCTAAAGGGAGAACTGAAGCCCGGCGAAAGGCTTATGGAGATTCAACTGGCTGAAAAACTTGGCGTTTCCAGAACCCCTATTCGTGAGGCAATCCGAAAGCTGGAGCTGGAAGGTTTGGTCCTGATGATTCCCAGACGGGGGGCAGAGGTAGCGAAGATTTCCCACAAGTCTTTGCAGGATGTGCTGGAGGTTCGGGGTGCTTTGGAAGAGCTGGCTACAGACCTTGCCTGCCAGAGAATCGACGAAGAGCAGCTTGCAGCCCTACATAAGGCGGAGGATTCTTTTAAGAAGGCCGTAGCCACCGGCACGGAAATGGAAATTGCAGAGGCGGATGAGGCCTACCATGACATCATTTACAATGCCACCGGCAATAAACGTTTGATTCAGATGATTAACAATCTTCGGGAGCAGATGTACCGCTATCGTTTAGAATATATTAAAGATGAGGCTCAAAGAGGAACCCTCATCAACGAACATGAGAAGATTCTGGAAGCTATCCGTATTCGTGACATTATCCGTGCAAAGGCTCTGATGAAGGAGCATATCGATAATCAGGAAATGACGGTTTCCAAAAACTTAAACGAACAGGAAGAAGCCGGAAAGAAATAAAGCAAGAATTCAGCAAAAAGATAGAGCAAGAAAGCGGATTTCCCACAATCCTTTCGATAACACTCGATAAGAATAAAAAACACCTTGGAAGGAGCCCCCTTACGCCTTTCGGCAAGCTCTTTTCCAAGGTGTTTTTCTTTAACCTTTCCCGTTCTTTCTCTCCTAAACCAAGAAAGGGAAAGGCTCTTTACTCTTCTGTTTCGGGATTTTCATCATCCTCACTACGCTTCTTCACCTGATAGCTCCAAAAACCGAAGCTTCCCATGGCCAGCAGGGCTGATAGTCCATAGAATACCATATCGCTGTCATCTCCTGTGGCAATCTTTCTGGCCACACCCAATACAGCAGGTACCTGACTGATGATTCCCTCGATGGGTTTTAGGATTTCTCTGCCCACTCCCAAAACACCGGGATTCTTGGGCGGACTACCGGGAGGATTTTCATTTCCTCCTTTCGGCCTCGGTCCGGGAGCCGGCGTGGAGGGGTCTCGATAGTAGCTGTTTTTAAACAAAAGCTCACCGGACTTATCCTCTTCTCCTTCTTTCTCCGCAAGGACAATGGCATAAAGATAAGGAGATACTTCATTTCCATTGTAGTCCTTGTTCTTACTGTGTACTTCAATCACAACGGAATATACCGTGGTGTCATAGGTAAAGCCTTCATGATTTCGCTGTTCCTGACGAACACGATAATGATACTCACCCTCACTTAAAAACTGCATCTTTCCAAAGCTGAACTGCTCTTCCCCGGAGTCCATGTGGAGATCCATAATGTAGGGGGTGGGTATCGGCGCATTGGGGCTTTCCACAGCTCTTTCTATATAGACGCGGAACTCTGACTGGGGAACCTCTTCTCCTGAAACAGAGATGGCAAAGGGAATCTGCACTTCTGCAGGCTTCTCCAAGCCGAAATTTTTCTTCTGTTCACTGGCACTGGAGACCAGTACCGTGGACTTCCCCGTCCCCATTAAGAGGAGGGCACATAGTCCCGCTAAGATTTTTTGACATTTTTTTCGAAACAAATTCCCTCACCCCCCTTATGGGTTTATTCTGGCAAAGACAATCATCCTACCGTTGGTGGATGCGGATACACAGGTGGATAAGCTGATTACCTGATCCGTGTCTTTCATCCCAATATCTCTATACTGCTGTGCATTATTTTTGATGTAATCCAGAAACTCCTGCATATTCCCCTGTTTATCCATAACATTATAGATATAGGGGTCATAGGCATCTCCCTCCATACAGGCAAAGATCTCTAACTGCCTTGCCTTTCCAGGCAAATACAAAGTTCCTGTCTTATGTTCTTCAAAATAACTGTTATCGATGAACTCCATCACATCTCCGTACATTCCGCCGTTGTCCATATGATGTCCATAGGTCAGAATATAGGGGTCGGAAAAATCCGGCGCATTGTGATAGCTCATAAAAATGGATCCGGATAAGGAAAAGTTTCCCTCCACATCCTTATTGACGTATTCCATATCATCCTTTCCCTGTACCATAGGGTAGTCGATATTGGTTCCGTCCAGGGTAATCCAAGCTCTGGTATCTTTGTTTAAGGCTAAGAGTTCCTCAAAGCTTAGACTGCCATCCTCACTTACTACTGGTTTTAAGGACATTAAGTCATTGTTTAAAAATCCTTCTTGCATGGTCATATAGGTGTACCAAAGGGAAAATCCCCCGTAGCTCATGAGTAGAATCATTAGAATGGCAGCTAAGATGGTAATCATGCGATCTCCCAGCCTTGCCGCTCTCACCGCAATGTTCATATTTGCCTCTCTACTCTTGTATCCCGGGATACATGCAATACTTTTGTTCCCGAAAATCTCGCATCTATCCGGGATGACCGGGATGGATTAGGAAAAAAGGGATGAGGAAGAATCCGGGGAAAAGAAAAACCCTAAGGCTTTCCTTTTCCCGTCTCCTCTATCCTAAGTAGGGATAGACGACTTATTCCTCTTCCTTCTTCCGGTTAAAGAACATGAAGCCCATGCTTCCTGCCACTGCCAACATCATGGCATAAGGAGCTACAGTCAGTACTACACCGGTTGGTGTGATTTCATCAATGTGGTTGTGGTAAGCCACATGGCTATCGTTCAGCAACAAATTCTTATCTCCTCCTTTTTCTGTGGAGCTTGCTGTAGGAGCCACTGTTTCAGTTGATACCGCCGCAGTATCCGGAACCGGATTTGCCACATCCTCGGAGAAGCGCACATCAGACTTAATGGTTAAAGCAGTATTGTTGGTCTCCTTTACATTATAGGTAGTGGTTTTTGGCAAACCGATGATTTCCAGGGATTGTCCATCCTTTAATGTTGCTCCTAATCCGGGGATTTCACTGGCCTTCTTTACGGTATAAGCGCTTGCTCCCGGCATCTTTACCTTAACCTGCAAATTCGCGTTGTCAAAGTTGACTGCTCCTGCTTTGTTATGAAAAAGGTTGACTGTGAAGGGAAAGAGGTTATTCTTGTCAATCATTCCGCTGATTTTCTTATCCACCTTCAGCTTTCTCGGAGTGTAACGGGTATATCCCTGGGGGGTATCCTTCTTACCGCCCTTTCCTTTGTCACCGTCAAAGCCGCTGTTCTTGTCTCCGGTATGCTTATTTCCTGTTGCATTGCTGGTAACCTGAGTATCTCCACTGTGGAGAACGTAGCCGTAAATTTCTTTTTCTCCTGTGGTACTACCTTCCTTCAGACGTACATACACATCCAGGAAACGCTGGGTCTGGTATGACTTTTGCGCACCACCCACGGTAACCTTCATAGCTTCCACGTCTCCGCTGTTGAATCCTGTTGCAGGTCCTTCTGTTACTACGAAACGATATACTCCCGGAGTAGCAAAGGCAGCCGGCTTAAAGCCGATCTTTACCCCATCTCTAAAATCCTCTAAAGTTTTACCAGTAAGATCATAGCTATCTGCCTTAAACTCCGCCTTTAAATCACTGTTTGCCGTATCAATCTGGGAATCCTGTCCGGCTAAAACAATCATTGTTTGAGTACCGTCCGAAATTGTAGTAGTTCCTGCAGTGAAAGGTGCTGATACTGCGGATGTGGGTGTTCCATCATCATTAATCTTCTGACCGTTTACTACTCCTTTAACCGTATAAGTCCATACCACATCCGGCTTGTCTACCATTTCATTGTTGTCCGTTTCAACACGGATTACCTTATCAAAGGAAACGGTATTTCCTAACGCTTCCAGCTTATTGTTGTTTACACTCTTACCTACGTTAGCTTCTTCCTTTCCATAATATGCATTTAAGTTCGGATCAGTCTTGTTGATATTGGTGCTGGATGCGAATACCGGTGCGGCGGTGGAAAGTACCATCATTCCGCTTAATGCCAATGTTGCTAATCTGTTCATGTTCTTCTTCATCATTAATTATCCCTCACTTTGCGTTCTTTATAAAAAATGTCTATGCAGACAGTTTTTTCATACTCTTTTTGCTTTCGTTTGCTTTCGTTTATTTTCTTACTAAGAAGAAATTCTTCTCTTTCTGCTTAGAAAAAGGAGCTATGCTTTTATAAAGTTTTAAGGGGACGGGGGAATCTCACCACGGGCTCTTCTTTTTCTCAGCGCCCTCGGTTCAGGCATAAATAGTGCTGAACTCTCTTTGCCGTATATTCTGTGCTCCCACGGGTGTTCCCCGGTCCTCTTACCGTATTTTCGAAAGAGTAGAGTGTATTGCAGCTACCCTCTTAAGCTCTTCCCGCCGGCGGTGCTTTGCCGCCTTTCTCTCCCCTCTTCGGGGGCTTTTCTCTGATTCCTCTATTTCTTATCTTCCTCATTTTTATAGCTCCTTTTTTCTTAAATTATTTTGCTATGTATGTATATCGCGTTATTTTTTTAATATATAAGCAAAAAATCAAAAAATATTCTACTTTTGCAAAATAATTTTTCTTTATAAGTTTTTTGCCCCGAAAAGGCATAAAAAGGCACGAAAAAAGCCGCTATCTCTCGATAACGGCTTTTTTTATGGCTTTTGTTTATGGCTTTTGTTTATGGCATTTGCTTATGACTTTCGTTCCTCGCTACAGGTAAAGTAAAAAATCTGACGACTCTTGGCAAGCTCCTCCAGCAAAGCTCTTGCTCTTGCTCCATTTTTCTCATCCAAATGACTGAAGGGATCATCCAGTAATAAGAAGGCTTTTTCCTCCCGGAACATGGCATCAAAGATGGCCAGTTTTTGACAGAAACGGCAAAGATCCTGCAATCCCTCACTTAGATAGCCCTGCTCCCGACTTAATCCTCTGTCCACAAAGCTAAGCTCCAGGTCCTCACTCATCTGGAATTGTAGGGGCTCTGTGCAGATGCTCTGAAAATACTTCTGAAAAGCTTCCAGAATAGGCTCCTTATATTGTAGGGCAAAACGCTCCTTGGCCATTTCCAGATAGGCTTTTGTTTTTTGCAAAAGATTGTAGCGCTTTTCCAAGGCCTCCCGCTCTTCTTTTTTCTGTTCCAGAAGTCTTTCCTGTTCTTCCAAGAACTCCAAATCCCGAACCTTCGCTTCTCTTTCCGCCCGTTTCTTCCGAATCTCTTCCCTTCTTTCTTCTTCCTCTTTTCGGAAAGCTTCCAGCTTTCTCCTACTCTCCTCTAAGGAAGGGCCTTCCTCCCATTCCTTCTGTTTCTCTTCCAATAAAGAAAAGGCCTGCTCTCCTCCTTCCTCTTCCACGAAGCGGAGGAACTCTTCTTTTCGACCTGCTGCTTCCATTTCTAAATCCTGCATATCTTCCAGCTTATGAAAACGGGAAAGAAGCTCTTCCAAGGAAGCAAAGCGTATTGCCTGTTGCTTTCTTTGTCTGGCCTCTTCCTCTTCCTGCTTTTCTTTCCATGTCCGCTTTTTCTGTTCTCCGCTCCACCAAAGGAAGAAGCAAAGACTAAGGGAAAGAATCCCCAGCAATAGGAATAGGGCTGATGGAAGTCCCAATGGCATACCGAAAAGCTTTCCGAAGAAAAGAAGAACAAAGAGCAGTCCCAGTCCTGCCAAGACAAGAAGCACTATTCCCCCTTCTTTTCCGGCCTCAACACCGATATTCTCTACACCGTTATTCTCCCCGCCGGCTTCCGATACCTTTTCAATTTCCTTCTTTATAGAATGAATCTGCTCCTGAAGAGACTGCATTTCCTCCTTCCAAAGGAGTGCTTTCTTCTCCTCGGGAATATCGGAAAAGCGATCCTGATAGTACCACTTTAAAGCATTTTCATAACGATACTCCGCCTTTTCCCATTCTTCCTTCTTCTGGGCATAGGACATCCACTTTCCCAAAGAATCCTTTTCCGAAATCCTTTGGCTAAGTTCCTCCTCCAAGGCCTTTCCCTCTTCCTTTCTCTCTGCCTCCTTTTCCGTAAGGGAAAGCACTTCCTTCTCTATAGAAAGAACTGCATTTTCCAAAGCTTCTTTTCCGTAAAGTCCGGAGGACAATTCCTCTTCCTGCATCTTTAACTTGAAAATGTTTCCGGTTCGACGGTTAGGAGACAGGGCATTGATGCCATCCTTAAGAATCGTCTGCACCTGCTGGAACTTCTTCATATCCTCCTGATCCTCCGCCACATTGCCAAGCTTGGCATGCATACGGGAATTCATGGAAAAATGAAGATCCTCATGGCTAATCATGCAAACTCTTTGGAAAGACTCTGCGTCCAAAGAAAAAAGCTCTTCTCCGATATTTTCCGAATAATCCTTGGATTCCTTTCCGCTGTCCTCATCAAAAAGTCGGAAGCTGTCCTCAGACTTCTTTAGCCCGAAGCTTCTTTCCAAGCGATAACGCTTCTCTCCGATACGGAAAATGATCCGTCCTCCAAAGGATGCTCCTTGGAAGGGCATGTAATGCTTTCGTTCATTTTCCTCCAAGTCCTGTTTTCTATCCCCGGAAACCCCATAGAACATCAGCTTAAAAAAGTAGATAAAGCTGGTTTTTCCATAACCGTTATCCCAAAGGAAACTGTTCTTTCCGGGAGAAAAGGAAAAATCCGCATCCTTCCATTTTCCGAATTGGGCAATGTGGCATGCTTCTATAATCATAGTTCTCCTCCCTGCAAAAGCCCCATTCCTAAGGCAATGATTTCTTCCTGCTCTTCCTTGGAAAGATTATCCGCAGCGGCCAACACCCGCAGGAATTCTCCCTTCAGGCTCTTTTCCTTCATGGCTTCTTCCCGGTTCCAACTAAGCTCGCACTCATCCCGGATTTCCAAGAAAAATACGCTGTCCTGAAGCTGTAATTGCAGGTAACGAAGATTTCTCTCCTGCTCCAATCCCTTCTTTCCCTTTAAAATAATGCGAAGGCTGTCCTCTTTGGCAATGCCGGCCTTCTCCATTTCCACTTCTATCTTTTTCAGACAGGCCAAAGTTCCCTCATCTTCCAAAAGCTCAATCTCCAAAATCCGGAACTCCCCTTGCTTAATGGGGATAAATTCTTTCCGGATTTCCTTCTTCTCTTCCTCTACCTTCAGATACAGAAATCCCCTTTCCCCTTCCTCGTCAAAGCCCCTTCCTTGCAGGCAACCGGGATAAGCCCAAAGGGCGCCATTATTTAACTTGCCTTCTCCCCCCTTATGGATGTGCCCTAGGGCGATATAGGATAGGGGAAGCTTTTCAAGATTTTTCAGGAAAATGCCTTCCTCTCCCTGAACAGCCTCTCCTTTGGGCGTTCCCTGATACAGAGCACCGTGAAGCAGGAGGATATTGCAGTCCTCCTCTTTTAGCTTTAGGAACTTGGATTCCTCCTCCGACTCAGATTCGCTTTTACTTAGCGCTTCCGCTCCATGTGCATTTTCCTGTCCTACACCTTGTTCGGCAGCTTGTCCAGCTCCCTGTGTAGCCCCTTCATTTTCACCAAAGGAAATATCCTTGGTGCCGTATTCCACCCCCGCCAAAAGTAATCTATCGTTTAAACGGTATTTCTTCCCCTTTTCCGAAAAGAGAAAGAGATTCTTCGGCAGATTTTCCTGATAGCAGAAGGTATTTTCCGTATCATGGTTTCCTCTTAAATAGAAGAAGGAAATCTCCGGATGCTCCGAAATAGTGGATAGGAAAAAGTCCATTGTTCCATGAGAAACCACCGGACTGTCAAAAAGATCACCGGCAATCAAGATTCCCTGTACCTTTTTTTCTACAGCAAAGGACAGCAGCTCCTTCCAAGCCATAAGCTGCTTTTGTCTCCTATTTTCCGCCTCTTCCTTTGTGAAGCGGGAGCGAAATGCACTGTCCAAATGCAAATCTGCGGTATGAATGAGTTTAACCATAGGGGAATTCCTTCTTTCTTAAGTACTGCAATGCATCGATTATCGATATGAAGCTTATCGTTTATTTCTCTACTGACTTCGTTATTGACTTCTTTAGTGATTTCTTTAGTGATTTCTTTATTAATCTACTCGTTGCATTCTATTATAGCATCTCAATGGAGCGTTCCAAAATGCCTGTCATCTTCGCCATAGCCAGTCCGTAATTACAAATGGGAATCTTCTTTCGAAGAAAGTCCTGATAACGACTCTCCACTTCTTTTTCACTAAGCATACAGGCCCCGCAGTGAATCATTATCTTCACCCGCTTCTGTTCCTCCTCCGGTAAAAATCCCTTGCCCTCCGAATATACAAACTGAAGCTTCTTTCCGCTATATTTTTCCAACATTCGAGGAAGCTTTACCGTACCAATGTCCCCACATTGCCGATGATGGCTACAGCCCTCTGCAATATAGACTCTGTCCCCATCCTCCAAGGTGGAAAGCGTAGCACAGCCCTCCAAGGCATAGCTTAGAAATCCCTTGTATCTTGCCATCAGAATGGAAAAGGAGGTCAATGGCATAGTCTTAGGAAGTGTTTGATTCACCTTGGAAAATGCCTGAGAGTCCGTAACCACCAGCTTGATTTTTTCACCCAAATTTTCCAGAATCCTCGGAAGTTCCTCCACCTGGCAGACCAAAGGAATTCCATTATAATCCAAAATGTCTCGAATCGCCATTTGTTGCGGTAAAATCAGTCTTCCTTTCGGAGCGGATTCATCAATGGGTGTCACCAGTACCACAAAATCTCCCGGCTCCACCAGACCGTGAAAGAGCCGCTTTTTCTCTTCCTGAAGGCTTGCTAAGGGTGCAAAGGCATTCTTTACTGCTTCTACCCCCTCCTTGGTTTCGGAAGACACTAAAAAAACCCCCTGAAATGGCGTATCCTTTTTCCGAGAAATCCAGTCCTCAATCTGCCGTCTTTCTTCAGAAGAAAGTTTATCTGACTGACTAAGCAAAAGGAAGGAGGGAATCTTATTTTCCTGAAAAAGTCTAAGGTAGGAGGCCTCCTTCTCCGGCAAGAAAAGGACTTCCTCCTGCCCCTCTATATCTGACAAGAAAAAGCCTTCCCCCTGCGCCTCTTTCCTTGCAGGCAGAACGTCCTTGGCGGAAAGAAAGTCCTTTGCGGGAAGAAATAAGAGGGCAATATCCGTTTCCCGAAGTACCTCTTTGGTTCTTTCCACCCTCATGCTTCCCAGCTCCCCCTCATCATCAAAGCCCGGGGTATCAATCAGGAGCACCGGCCCCAGAGGAAGAATTTCCATGGATTTTCGCACCGGATCGGTAGTAGTACCTAAAGTCTCCGAAGTAAGGGACAGCTTCTGTCCGGCAATGGCATTAAAAAAACTGGATTTTCCCGCATTTCTCCTCCCGAAAAATGCGATGTGAATCCGCTCCCCCTGAGGGGTGTCCTGTAGACTCATCTTTTCCTCCTATAGTAAAAAGCCTTAGCTATAGCCGTAAGCGCAAAAAAACATCCTCTACGAAAGGGGCTGTATAAAACGAGATATCGCATGCTTTGCGCATGATACTCATTATGAATCAAAATAAATTTCTAAGCAATATAGGTCTGAAATTGGGGGTACCTTCTCAGACTCCCCTGCATTCAGACCTATATCGCTTAACTTAGATTCTATATTGCTTTAGAAATAAAAGTCTCTCTTATTGGACTCGTAAATATTACTAATGTGATCCTTGGCAATGTTCCGTCGTTTTTCATTGGGGATGGTAAGAAGCTCTTTCTCGATTAAGTCTTCTCCGCACTTCTTGGTACCATCACTGGCATAGTCGGTGAGGAACTCCGCCAAGGTCATAAGCGCATTGGGATGACAACAGTTTTGAATCTGTCCGGATTTACACAGTGCCATAAAGCGATCTCCGGTTCTTCCCTCCCGATAACAAGCAGTACAGAAGGAAGGCAGATAGCCAAGATCCATCAGCCATTTTACCACCTCATCCAGGCTTCTCTGGTCGGAAACATCGAACTGCTCCGTATCATGGGGACGCTCCTCTTCGGAATAACCGCCTACAGAGGTTCTGGATGCTCCGGAAATCTGAGAAATACCGATGGATAAAGCCCTTCCTCTAACCGCTTCGGACTCTCTGGTAGAAATAATCATACCGGTATAGGGCACGGCAATCCGAATGCAGGCAATAATTTTTTCAAAAATCTCATCATCAATACCATTGTCAAACTGGCTGGGATCAATATCGGAGGCCCTTTTCAGTCTGGGCACAGAAATGGTATGAGGCCCAACACCATGACCTGCCTCCAAATGCTCTGCATGCATCAGAAGCCCTGCAAACTCATAGCGGTACTTGTCCAAACCGAAGAGTACACCAATACCTACGTCATCAATACCGCCCTCCATGGCTCTGTCCATAGCTTCCGTATGATAACGATAATCATGCTTCGGTCCGGTAGGGTGAAGCTGTTCATAGCTTTCCTTATGGTAGGTTTCCTGGAACAAGATATAGGTACCGATACCGGCTTCTTTAAGCTTTCGATAATTTTCCACGGTGGTTGCCGCAATGTTCACATTGACACGGCGAATGTCTCCATTTTTATGATGGATACTGTAAATGGTTTTAATGCTCTCCAAAATGTACTCAATGGGGTTGTTAACGGGATCCTCTCCCGCCTCTAAAGCCAGACGCTTGTGTCCCATATCCTGAGGGCAATGACCTCTTTACGAATCTCCTCTTGGCTAAGCTTTCTTCTGGCAATGTCCTTGTTCTTCGCATGATAAGGACAGTAAACACAACCGTTTACGCAGTAATTGGAAAGGTATAATGGCGCAAAAAGCACGATACGATTTCCATAAAAGGCCAGCTTAATTTCCTCCGCCAATTTAAACATTTTCTCGTTTAAATCCGGTAATTCGCAAGCCAATAAAACGGAGGCCTCCCGATGGCTCAAACCATCACAATGGACTCTGCCCTTCTCATCATATACCGGCTTTGCCTTTTCCAGGATTGACTCTATATAGGCCCGGTCATTCTTATGCTCATCGGCAAACGCCAAGGTTTCCAGGATTTCTTCGTGGGAAATAAATTCTTCTGCTTTAGTTGATTTTGGATTATAGATTGTACTCATAATACTCCCTTCTTCCGGTTCGAATTCCTCTTTAGGAAAATGTGTTTACGTTCCGTTCAGATTGGAAGGCATAAATGCTTTCACCTGATTAATAGACTATTTGATTTTTCTTATGCTTCTACTTTTGCTTTCTTTGCATCTCCTCTATCCACCAAAAGCTTGGCTCCTACAGACTCCATCCTTCGACTTAAGCAGGCACGACACTGAGCC
>CALIEL010000153.1 GCA_938022235.1 Oribacterium parvum | reverse complement strand
CCATGGAATTTGTGCAACAACCTGTTGCACAAATTCACGATTGGGATAGGTCTCGACAAATTTTGCCTTCTTTGTCGCATGAACTAAACAAATATTTCTCCTAAAAATCTATTTGTTCGTACTCTAAAAATTGAGCTACACTCATACACTTTGGATGATCTATATCAAGACTAAGAAAATCTTTATCTCCTGTAAGGATAATATCTACATCTGACACAATGGCGGCATTTAGAATAGGTTGATCTTTAGCATCTCTTATGAGTTTTTCCGCATAATCTACTGCAGGAACCAGTTCAAAAGACATTTCAGCAAGTAGAACTTCTGCATCCGGAAGATAACGCGGAGCTTTTCTTTGAAGAATATCTCGCAACTCTGCTATATTCCGATCACATAAGACAATTTCATGATTATCCGCAATATAAAGCAGCGTCTGTGCAGGCTTTGACTTAGGAAAGACCAGTGCAGAAAAAAGAATGTTTGTATCTACCAGTATCCGCATTATACTTCCCTTCCATAACGCACTTCATTTACCAGTTCTTGAATATCCTCCTCACTATTTATACCCATTTCTTCTGCAGCTCCCTTAAATGCAGCTTGAGCCTTTCGGATGGCCGTTGCAGAGGCATTACTAACAGTAATTTCCCCATTTTGCTTTTGAAGAAATAATAGCTTATCACCGGATTTCAATCCAAGTTGGCGGCGCACTTCTACAGGCACTGTAATCTGACCGTTCGCTGAAATTTTTGCCAAGTTCATATTTTCTTCCTTTCGTTCTTTATCTTGCTTAAATTCTTTAGATTCTTTAAATTTCAAGTTTTCTTTTATTATTTTAAATCAAGCATTATAAAAAGTAAACTTTGAACTATTGTACTTTAGTGAATCGACAAGAAATGCAATGCCTCTTCCCTGATTTCCTTATCGTATGATGCATTTTCAGAAATTTCTTTCAGAAGTTCTAAATAGACTTCCGCCTGATCTGTTCCATTGATAAGACGATTTAGCATCCAAACTGTATGCAATGTAGGCATTCTTTTTAAGGACGGAAGAAGTTCTTCTTCATATCCTTTTTGATAAAATCTCTCCACAAAATGGACGATTGGTCCGGGGCTTCCAAAATCTGTCAAAGGATGCCTTTCCATCAGCCGGAGCAATGGCTGTACCGAGTCTAATTGATTATAGTTTTCTTCAATTTCTGCCATGCAGTCCATCATAACGTTTTCAAAATCCTCGTTATCTTGCATTCCGGCTTCCATTTTTTGAATGATGCTGTTTAGCGTCTCCATATCTATTTACACCTCAGATTATTCTTAGACTTTCTATTTTCATGTCTCTTCTCACATCTCTTCAATCACTGCGATTCTATGCAAAAACACTTTCGCCAGCTCCCTTGCTTTTTCAAAGTCTTCCTTGTTGAGAACCATCATCGCATAGCTGTCACTTCCTATATCCATAGCGGACAAAAGATACTCTGTCCACTCGGCATTCAGAATCTTTCCCCATCTTGGGATATCCTCTTCATCATTCAATATTTTCTCATCTATCTCGAGATTTAGTCCGGCACTTAATTTACGCACAGCAGGAATAAAACTATCCTTCCTTGCTTTCCAATCCAGTTCTATCACTTTTCCTTTCCGCTCTAACGCGAAAAAAAGTTCTTCCCAGGCATGGTCCATATCTTCCATACTTTCATGCTTGTGTTTTTTCAGAAAACGCTGCGCCGTTTTGGGGTCTGCCAGCAGGAGCTTTAATAAGTCTTCAAATGCGGATTTTACGATTGCATCATCATTTCCTATCACTTCCGTATAAGTCTTTTCATCGGGAAGAACTTCCTTTTTTACAAATGCCCTCATAATCTTTACGGCATCGCTGTAGCTTAAGTCGGAAATAAGATATTTTTTATCCTCTATTTTCAAATATAAATTGACCAACTCTTTGCTTTTCCCCACTACCGCTTTCATCAACGTACAACCTTTTACGGCATGGGACGGGGTCAGCTCTGTATAAAAAATATATCCGTCATGCATTGCTTTTAGTGTGTTGTCAATTCCGCTGATATGAAATCCGTTTCCATCGTAAAGGGGGTCTTTCATGTGCCATTCTTCGTAATTCTCAAAGAGCACTTTCTGTATCCAATTATAGAAGCTCATGATTGTTTTCCATCTCCTCTTTTGTCATTCCACTAAGTTCTGTCACCCACATCCCTACCATATCGAAAAGTATGGAATCACAAGTATAAATGTCACACTCTCGCATAAGCATAGTATGAAGTTCCGTATTATTCTTGATATGCTCCCATAAGTCCATTCCGTTTTCTCTCCTCCTCTACAAACTGGGATTTTGCAGAGATAATTTATCTATACTTTTTCATTATGTATTTTAAATCTGGCTTATTTATGGTTTCTACTATTTTAAATCCTAACTTTTCATATAATGCTTTCGCACTTTTATTATAACCAAATACAGTTAAAGAAATGCTTTTAATAACAGCATTTTTAAAACAATAATTTATAAACTCCTTTAATGATTCTTTACCATATCCCATTCCTGTCTTACTTGGGTTTATTATAAATCTTCCTATGTGTATATTATCTTCATAGATTCTAACCTGTTGAATAACTCCAATAAACTCCTTATCAGCAAAAATTGAATATAAATTTTCTAAACTTTTTAGTTTACTATAATTTAATGGATATTCTATCGTTGGTCCCATCCATTGTTCCTGAAAATCTATTCCTTTTTCATTGGACCATGCAGCTAACTCGTGTCCATTAAACTCATTAATTCCATTTTCAAAAATTATATTCACTAATATTCACCTCAACAAATTCTAATTTATCTACACCGCTTTTATCCTATCATTTATCCATTCGATAAACGCTATCACTGTTGCTCCTATCATAGGAAGTCCATAAAGACTAAACAGGAAACCGATAACCAATCCAGCTATACCTATTCCGATTTCACCTTGAACGAAACCCACACGCCCGCTCAGGCAGAATTCCACTTTTTGGTTCAAGTATATTGGCAATCATCTTCACAAGGGATTTTACATTCTTCTTTCTCGTTGTCCCAAAGTGAAGGAATCTGATTTCCCTCAAAAATTTTAACTTCATTATCCATCTTAAAACCTCTCATTTACTATGAACTATTGAATTCCTTTATTCAAGATTTATATTACTTGCCCTAAAAGTTCTCCTATGTCATAGGATATGAGCTTACTTCGATTCTTTCCTTCAAATTTCTATAACTCAAATGTCCATACAGAAATCATCCTTTTTCTAAGGAAGCTCGGGGAATTGGAGGCAGTTACATTCCATAATGACCGCTATTCCATGCTCATTTTCTTTTTCTACTCCCG
>CALIEL010000152.1 GCA_938022235.1 Oribacterium parvum | reverse complement strand
AGGGTTCCGCATTAAAGGCTCTTGAAGATCCTAAGTCCGAGTGGGGCGATAAGATTATGGAACTTATGGATGCTGTAGATAGCTATATCCCAGAGCCAGCTCGTGAGACTGATAAGCCTTTCCTTATGCCTGTTGAGGATATCTTCACCATCACAGGACGTGGAACTGTTGCTACCGGTAGAGTAGAGCGTGGAGTTCTTCACGTATCTGATGAAGTTGAAATCGTTGGAATCAACGAGGAGACTCAGAAATCCGTTATCACCGGTATCGAGATGTTCCGTAAGCAGCTTGATGAGGCTATGGCAGGTGACAACGTTGGTCTTCTTCTTCGTGGTATCAACCGTGATCAGATCGAAAGAGGACAGGTTATCTGTAAGCCGGGTTCTGTAAAGTGCCACAAGAAGTTTACCGCTCAGGTTTACGTATTAACAAAGGATGAAGGTGGACGTCATACTCCTTTCTTCACCAACTACCGTCCACAGTTCTATTTCAGAACAACTGACGTAACCGGAATCTGCATGCTGCCAGACGGCGTAGAGATGGTTATGCCCGGTGATAACACTGAGATGGAAGTAGATCTTATTCACCCAATCGCTATGGAAGAGGGACTTCGTTTCGCTATCCGTGAGGGTGGAAGAACTGTAGGATCCGGAAGAGTTGTTAAGATTCTTGAGTAATTAGAAAGAATCCCTAAACGAATCTTTAAGAAAAGCGTGTTTCGCAAGGAACACGCTTTTTTGCTGTATTTTTTACCTAAAGTGCGTTATGATAGAAAAGTTAAACTGAACAAAGATAGGACAAAAAATATGGGAAAAAATCTTGATACTTTAGATGATGTAAAGAAAATGTTGTCGAAAAAAAGTCGAGAAAAGATTATTTTAAAGAAAAGAAATCAACGACAGAGAAAACTGCATAAGATTCAGAAAAAGAGAAGGGATTTCCATGAGCAATCCTTTTTTCTGATACCGATTATTGTCTTGGTTTTGATTGTGCTGATTAAAATATTGGAAGCTTTGGGCTTCGGCGCATCACCCTATCAGGAGAAAGCAAAGCCGAAGGCCAGCACTTCTACCATTGTCAGTTCTTCAGATGTGGAAGAGGATAAAGATCAGACTTTAGCGGAATACAATGATGATGTGCTGGTGAAATTTTTCCAGGAGTATTTTCAAGCAAAGCTTACTGCGGATGTGGATACGCTCTATCGTCTCAGCGGTGTGGAAAATCAAAGCAAGGAGCAAAGAGAAAGGTTACAAAAGCAGCTGAAAACCCAAGCCGGATACATTGAAGCCTATGACAATATAAAAACCTACGCGGTTCCGGGTATCGGAGAGAATGAAAAGCTGATTTTCTTGCAGTATCAGGTACATTTCCGAAGGGCGAAAACTCCGGCACCGGCTTTGATGTACTGCTATATGCGGGTAAATGACCAGAATTCCTTTGAGTTGGTGGAAAATAAAACTCCGGAGCAAACAAAATTTATTCATGCCTATATTGCCACCCATGCCAATGTGCAGGATTTAATCAATGCGGTGGATTCTCAGCTTTTAGAGGCTCTGTCTTCAGATTCTCGACTGGCTGTTCTTTATGATGCCTTTCAGACAGGTAGGATCTATACCCAGGATCAGGCCTCCATTGATTCCGAGGTATCTCTTTTAGAGGTAAATGATGATGGACCGGCTGCGCTTACAGAATCCGATGGCAGTGTTTCCCTATCTCCCGGTGGGGAAGCAAGTTCTTCAGCTTCCGAAAACCCTGCATCGGCAGAAAATGCCGGCGGAGATACTTTAGTAGATGTCGGTACGGAAACAATAGCTACGACAGTCTCAGAAGGAACTACAGAAAGTACGACTGCCGGTAACGGATAGATGACCTGGCAGATATATTCTTTATCCAAAGAAATAGTATAGCTAAAGTATTACCATCCGGTAACGGATAGGAGATAGAGTTACAGAAGGGAATTCCATGAATACCAAGGATTTTTATTATGATTTACCGGAGGAATTGATTGCGCAGGATCCCCTGCTGAATCGCTCCTCCTCTCGACTCATGCTTTTAGATAAGGAAACGGGAGAAATCGAACATAAGCATTTTTATGATATCCTGGACTATTTGAATCCGGGAGATTGTCTGGTCTTAAATGAAACCTAGGTGATTCCTGCTAGATTATACGGGGTGAAGGAAGATACCGGGGCTCAGGTGGAGCTGCTTTTGTTGCATCGAAAAGATAAGGAGCACTGGGAGTGTCTGGTAAAGCCCGGAAAGAAATTAAAGCCCGGCGCAAGAATTTCCTTTGGGGATGGAAGACTGAAGGCGGAAATTGTAGATATTTTAGAAGAGGGAAACCGGCTGATTCGCTTTGAATTCAGCGGAATTTTTGAAGAGGTATTGGACAAGTTGGGAGAAATGCCTCTTCCTCCTTATATTACCCATAAATTAGAGGATAGAACCCGTTATAATACCGTCTATGCTAAAGAAGAGGGCTCTGCGGCAGCCCCTACGGCGGGACTGCATTGGACAAAAGAATTACTGGAGCAGTGTGAGGCTAAGGGGGTTGAGATTCTTCGCATCACCCTTCATGTAGGCCTTGGTACCTTCCGGCCGGTGAAAATGGAGGAAGTGGAGAAGCATCACATGCATTCCGAATATTATTCCGTTTCCCAAGAGGTGGCGGAGAAGATAGAAGCCTGCAAAAAAAGAGGGGGAAGAGTCATCTGTACCGGAACTACCTCCTGCAGGGCCTTGGAGTCCGCCGCAAGAGAAAGTGGAAAAATAGAAGCCAAGTCCGGCTGGACAGATATTTTCATCTATCCGGGATTTTCTTTTAAGGTGATGGATGCCTTGATTACCAACTTCCATTTGCCGGAGTCCACCCTTCTTATGCTGGTTTCCGCATTGTCCAGCAGGGAGAAAATCTTGCATGCCTATGAAGAGGCGGTTAAGGAAAAGTATCGTTTCTTCAGTTTTGGGGATGCCATGTTTATTCATTAGGAATAAGGGGGAAGGATGCGTATCAATAAATGGCTCAGTGCCATGGGGATTTGTTCCAGAAGAGAGGCGGACCGTTATATTTCCGAAGGAAAGCTTTTGGTAAACGGAGAGAAAGCCAGCCTTGGTATGGAAATTCTGGGAAAAGAGGAGATTCTCTTAGATGGGAAGCTTATTTCCGGAAAAGGGCATAAGAAGGAAAAACCAAAGCCTGTACTGCTGAAATATTATAAGCCAAGAGGCATTATCTGTACCACTGGAGAGAAGGACAGAGGGAAAAATGTCATTGAGGCCATCGGCTATAAGGAAAGAATCTACCCAATCGGTCGTCTGGATAAAGACTCTGAAGGCTTGTTGCTTTTGACCAATCAGGGAGATTTGGTGAATCAAATCAATAAAGCCAGCGGCTATAAGGAAAAAGAATACATTGTTTCCGTGGATAAGCCGGTGACCAAGGAATTTTTACAGGAAATGTCCTCAGGTGTTTACCTTCCGGAACTGGAAAGAAGCACCAGACGGGCAGTGCTTTGGCAGGATCCGAAGCTGCCCAAGGAAATTCAGCGGAAGCAGTTTCACATTGTCTTAACGGAAGGCTTAAATCGCCAGATTCGTAGAATGTGCGAAGCCCTTGGCTATGAAGTGACTCGCTTAAAGCGGATTCGGGTGATGAATATAGAACTGGGAAAAATGAAACCCGGAGAATATTTCGAGATCAAAAGAGAAGACTTAGAGTTTTTTGAGGGATAGTATGGGGAGTCAAGAAAATAGCAAAATAGAAGAAAATAGCGGATTGCAAGAAGCCGATCAGCAGGATAGTATTGCCCGAATGAAGGAGTTGATTTCCTTTTTGAATGAGGCGGCTAAGGCCTATTATCAGGAGGGAAGGGAGATTGTCTCCAACTTAGAGTACGACAAGGCCTATGATACTTTGCTGAGTCTGGAAAAGGAGAGCGGCGTGGTACTTTCCGGAAGCCCCAGCCAAAATGTAGGCTATGCGGTAGCTACCGCTCTACCCAAGGAAGCCCATGAAACACCGATGCTTTCGTTGGATAAAACCAAGTCTGTAGAGGATTTGCAAAGCTTTTTGCAGGGGCAGGAGGGAATTCTTTCCTGGAAATTGGACGGATTAACCATCGTTTTGCATTATCAGGAGGGAAAGCTTTTAAAGGCGGTAACCAGAGGAAACGGTATCATAGGAGAATTGGTTACGGAAAACGCCAAGACCTTCCAAAATTTGCCATTACAGATTCCTTTTAAGGGGCATCTTGTGGTGCGAGGAGAGGCCTTTATTTCCTATTCCGATTTTGAAAGAATCAATGAAGAGCTTCCGGAAGAGGGAGCCAAATACAAAAACCCCAGAAATCTTTGCTCCGGTTCCGTTCGTCAGCTGGATCCGAAGGTGACGAAGGAAAGAAGGGTGCAGATTTCGTTGTTTAGCCTGGTGCTTGCGGAGGAAGAGGGAAAAGCTCCGGATTTTCATAACCAGCATGAGGAAGAGTTCCGCTTTCTGGAAAAGCAGGGATTTTCCGTGGTACATAGAAAAATGGTGAACGCTGAAAATATCAAAGAAGCGGTGGCGGAGTTTTCCAAGCTGATGCCGAAAAATGACTTCCCCTCCGATGGGCTGGTGCTTTTATATAACGATATCGCCTATGGAGAAAGCTTGGGAAGAACCGCGAAATTTCCCCGGAATGCCATTGCCTTTAAGTGGCAGGATGAGGAGGAGACTACAAAGCTTCTTTCCGTGGAATGGTCTCCCAGCAGAACAGGCTTGATTAACCCTGTGGCTATCTTTACTCCGGTGGAGCTGGAGGGCACAGTGGTCAGCAGAGCCAGTCTTCACAATATCACCTATTGCGAGGATTTGGCTCTTGGTATCGGAGATGAAATCACGGTTTATAAGGCAAATATGATTATTCCCCAGATTGGGGAAAATAAAACAAAGTCAGGGAATTTGGATATTCCCAAGCATTGTCCTGCCTGTCAGGGAGAAACCAAGATTGTTAAGGACAAAGAAACCAAGATGCTCTATTGCACAAATCCCCATTGTCCGGCAAAGCGGATTAAGCAGTTTGCTCTATTTGTCAGTCGAGATGCCCTGAATATCGAGGGACTTTCCGAGATGACCTTGGAAAAATGGCTGGGCAGAGGCTTTATCCAGGAGTTTCCGGATCTCTTTTCCTTGGAAAAGTATAGGGAAGAAATTATCGGTATGGAGGGCTTTGGCCTAAAGTCCTTTGAGAAAATTCAGGAAAATATCGAAAAGGCTAAAACTTCCAATCTGGGTAGACTTCTTTATGGTTTGGGAATAGAGGGAATCGGTGTTAGCAACGGTAGAATGTTGGCAGAGGCCTTTTCTCAGGATCCATACAAGCTGATGGACGCTACAAAAGAAGAAATCCTTCAGGTGAAGGGTATTGGGCAGGTCTTGGCAGATAGTATTGCAGAGTATTTTCAAAAGGAAGAAAATAGGCGCATAGTTTTGGAACTTCTCTCTATTTTGCATTTGGAAAAGGAAGAGAAAGAGGAAAAAAGCGGAATCAGCGGAAAGCATTTCGTGATTACCGGAGCGGTTCATCATTTTCCCAATCGAAAGGCTTTAGAGGAGGAAATCCGAAAGGCCGGAGGACAGAGCAGCTCTTCCGTGTCTCAAAACACGGACTACTTAATCAACAATGACAGCACTTCCGGAAGCAGTAAGAACAAGAAGGCCAAGGAGCTGGGAGTTCCGATTATAACGGAGGAAGAGTTCTTAAAGCTTTTGGAGGCTTAGGTTTTGCCGTTCAAAAAAGGCAAGGGATAGTGAAGGGATTGCAGGGATAGTGAAGGGATTGCGGGGATAGCGATGAGCTTCTGAGCTGCTATATTTGAGACTTAAAGTGTCGGAAGATAGGGCACGTATCATAAAAGGGAAGGACAGAGAATGGAAAACTATGATTTATATTTTCCCCATCTGGGAATCGGCATTGAAAAATTACAGAACAGTATCTCGGTTTTTGGTTTTTCTATAGCTTTCTACGGCATTATTATCGGAATCGGAATGCTTCTGGGCATGTCGGTGGCTTCAAGGGATTATGCCAAGCATGGCCACAAGGTGGATGATATTCAGGACTTTGCCTTGATTGTGATTGTTCTGGGAGTCATCGGCGCCAGACTCTACTATGTGATTTTCGAGTGGGAATATTATTCCAAGCATTTGTTGGAGATTCCCAATATTCGTCAGGGAGGATTGGCAATTTACGGCGGCGTATTGGCGGCCATTGCCACCTGTATAGGCTTTTGTAAGAAGAGAAAGCTGAACTTTCTGCCGATGGCGGATTCCGGTGCCATCGGATTGATTTTGGGGCAGGCTATCGGCCGTTGGGGAAATTTCTTCAATGCGGAAGCCTTTGGGGGATATACGAATTCCTTACTGGCCATGCGGATTAAGGAAAGTATTGTGAATCCGGGGATGTTGAATAGCGATGTGCTCTCGAATTTGCAATATATTTCCGGCGTATCCTATATTCAGGTGCATCCCACATTTTTCTATGAGAGTATGTGGAATCTCTGTGTTTTTGCCTTTCTTTATTTTTACTCTAAAAGAAAGAATTATGACGGACAGATTTTTCTCTTTTACTTAATGCTATACGGTTTTGGACGCTTCTTTATTGAAGGACTTCGGGCGGATTCCCTGATGTTCTTCGGAACCGGCATTGCGGTTAGTCAGATGCTTTCTTTGCTTTTGTTTGTGATCAGTATCATCGCTCAGGTCATCCTTTATGCCAAAAAGAAGGGGAGCCTGTAAATACTTGCTTTGGAGGACTTCATGAAACATATCATTATCGGAACTGCCGGACACATTGACCATGGCAAAACTTCTCTTATTCGTGCTTTAACCGGAAGAGAGACGGATCGCTTAAAGGAAGAACAGGATCGGGGAATTACCATCGAGCTGGGCTTTACCTGGTTTGACTTAAAGGACGGCACCCGCTGCGGTGTCATCGATGTACCGGGACATGAGAAATTTATTCAGCAGATGGTTTCCGGAGTTTGCGGTATGGATATGGTGCTCCTGGTGGTGGCGGCGGATGAGGGAATCATGCCCCAGACCAGAGAGCATTTGGACATCCTTTCTCTGCTTGGCATTGAGAATTGCATTGTGGTACTGACCAAATGTGATTTGGTGGATGAGGACTGGATTTCCATGGTAAAAGAGGATATTCGGGAGGAATTCCGGGGAACCATGCTGGAGAAGGCTAAGATTGTGGAGGTATCCACGAAAACCGGAGCGGGAATCGATGGCTGCAAGGATGCTATTTTGGAAATGGTGAAAACTCTTCCGGAAAAAAGCCCCAGTGGTCTACCCAGACTCCCCATTGACAGGATTTTCAGCCTGCAGGGCCTGGGAACCATTATTACCGGTACCTTGATTTCCGGAACTTTGACAAAGGGGGATGGGGTGGAGATTTATCCCAAGCGTCTTCCGGTGCGCATCCGAAATATCCAGGTTCATGAACAGGATGCAGAGCAGGCGGTGGCAGGACAGAGAGTGGCCTTGAACCTTACAGGATTAAAGAAGGGCGATATCAAGAAGGGTGCTGTACTGGCTCGGGAAAACAGCTTTGAAAATACCAAGCTTTTGGATGCCAAGGTGCGCATTCTCCCATCCTCACAAAGGACCATTAAAAACAGAGAGAGACTGCATTTTCTGACCGGCACCGCGGAGCTGCTTTGTCGTATTATTCTTCTGGATAAGGAGGAACTTGAGGCAGGGGAAGAGGGATATTGTCAGATTCTTTTAGAGCAGGAAATGGTTTTTGCCAAAGGGGATCCCTTCCTTCTTCGGTTTTACAGCCCTGTGGAAACCATTGGCGGAGGAACTGTTCTGGAGGCCAATGCCAAGAAGAAAAAACGTTTCCGGGAAGAGGAAATTGATGCCTTAAGACGAAAGGAAGAGGGCTCTTTAGAGGAGACTTTGGAAAGTTATTTCCTGGAGGCAAAATTTGGTGCCGGCCTAAAGGAGGCGGGAAAAGACCTTTCTTTGGAAAATGAGGAATTGCTTCCCCTTGTGGAGGAGCTACGGGGTAACGGAAAGCTTTGTGAGCTTCCTTTGCAGCAGGGAACAGTTTATCTTCATGGAGACAATAAATTTTATTGGGAGAGTAAATGCAAGGAAGAGTTGGAAAAATTCCGAAAAGCCCATCCCTATCGCATCGGTATGGCAAAGGCGGAATTACGGGAAAAGTTATGGAAAAAGGGCAATACCAAGGTCTTTGATGCCCTGCTTTCTCTCCTTCCCGAGCTGCAAACTAAGGGGGATCTGCTCTATCTTTCCTCCCAAGAGGATTTTAAAGACGCAAATTATCAAGGTATAGAAAAATCTATTTTAACGACTCTGGAAAATGCCGGCTATCAGCTCTTAAAATTGGAAGAGCTGGAAAGAGGAAAGGCCAAGGAAGAAGATTTTCAGGATATTTTGCAAAATACCGTAGTGGAAGGAAGAGTGGTGAAGGTGGGAGAGGACCCTGAACTTTTGATTCTTTCACAGGATTTGGAGAAGGTTAAGGCTTGGGTCTTGGAGTATTTCCAAAAGGAAGAAGTCCTGGGCATTGCCACCCTTAAGGATGCATTTTCTACCAGTAGAAAATGTGCAAAAGCCATGATTCAGTATTTTGATCGGGAAAAAATCACGAAAAAGGTTTCCGGAGAATCGGAGCGTGTGGCGGGGCCCGCTGCAAAATAAGAGGGGAGTGCAAGGTGAAAAAACTACTGATTTACGGAGATTCTATCAGCTACGGCTATCTTCCCAATGAAAAGCATCAGGATCTGCGCTTGCCCTTGGAAGAACGGTATTATTATACCTTGGAACAGGCGTTTCCCGACTATTCCCTTCTGGTGGAAGCAAAGGTGGGGAGATGCATTCCGGAGCTTCCCTTTGAGTGGGAGGATCTGCAAAAGGCCTGTAAAGACTTTGAACCTGAGGATAGAATGATTCTTTTTCTGGGAATCAACGATTACTTAAGCTTTGGAAGACCTGACGGAGAAAGAGTCATTAAAAGGCTGGCGGAATTTTTGGAGGACTGTCCTCGCTACGGAATTCCCTTCCCGAAGGAACATATCCTTTATATTGCGCCTCCCTCTCTGTCCTTTCCGGGAGATCGTTCTTATGAAGCCTTTTCTACCTTGGATGGAAAATGGGATGCTTCCCTAAAGGCATTTTGCAAGGAAAAAGGAATTCTGTGCTTTAGCCCCTTTGCTTTAGCCCTTCCCCGCTTTCCGGACCGGGTACATCTTCTTCCCGAAGGGCAGATTATTCTGGGAGAAGTGCTTTTACAATTTATAAAGGAAAAAGATTTTTTAGCGTAATAAGACGAATTAGAGCTATAACGAATGAAAATAATGTAGTGCAAACGATTTTGATTCTTTATGGCTTTTTTTATTTCGTTCTTGCTAAACTGCATGGGAGATAGTTGTTTAAAATTTTGGAAAGCTTTAAAAAACTATACAAAATAGCAAGAAAAATTCAGCAAAATGGACTATGTATATAGAAATTTACTATATAAAGTCGGAAAAAATTGCTATAGAGAACAATTCTGGATAAAATATTCACAATCAAACATTTTTCTTTAATGAAAAGGAGAAAAGCCATGAATGTTTTACAGGATTTTATTGGAAAAGGAAATACGTTCCTTTGGAGCTTTCTGCTGATCTTCTTGCTGTGTGGAACCGGAATCTATTACACGATTCGCCTGCGTTTTATTCAGCTAAGACGCCTTGGAGAAGGATTTAAGTTGGTTTTCGGACACTTTTCCTTAAAGGGTGAGAAGCATGAAAAAGGAGAGATGTCACCCTTCCAGGCCATTGCGACTGCGATTGCGGCCCAGGTAGGAACCGGTAATCTGGCAGGTGCTGCAACAGCGATTGTCAGTGGAGGCCCGGGTGCAATTTTTTGGATGTGGGTTTCCGCATTTTTTGGAATGGCAACCATCTATGGCGAGGCTGTATTGGCTCAGGTGTATAAAGAAGAGAAGGATGGCGATATAACCGGAGGTCCTGTATATTACATTAAGGCTGCATTTTCCGGTGCACTGGGTAAGGTTTTGGCCGGACTCTTTGCGGTATTCATCATCTTGGCTTTAGGCTTTATGGGAAATATGGTGCAGTCCAACTCTATCGGTGCAGCGTTCCAGGAAGTCTTCCATATTATGAACTTTGAAATTCCTCCTATAGCTATCGGTGTCTTTGTTGCAGCGATTGCAGCCTTCATCTTCCTTGGCGGAACCAAGAGATTGGCAGCTGTACTGGAGAAAATTGTTCCGATTATGGCAGGCGTATATATTCTGGGTGCGGTAGTCTTTATCCTTATGCATATCACCGCTTTGCCGGGAGCATTGGCATCTATCTTTATCGGTGCTTTTAATCCTCAGGCAGTAACCGGTGCGGCACTTGGTATCACCATTCGTCAAGCTATTCGTTTCGGTGTTGCAAGAGGACTCTTCTCTAACGAAGCCGGAATGGGTTCCACTCCTCACGCTCATGCCAGAGCAAAGGCGAAGTGCCCGGATGATCAGGGACTTTGCGCAATGGTTTCCGTATTTATTGATACCTTTGTTGTTTTGAATTTTACGGTATTCGTTATTTTAACCAGCGGTATCTATGGACAGTTGGATCCTGCAACCCAGAAGCCTCTGTATACCGGTATTGCTTTAACCCAGAGAGCCTTTGTAGCGGGCTTCGGCAATTTTGGACATTTCTTTGTAGCCATTTGTCTGTTCTTCTTTGCTTTCTCCACTGTTTTGGGATGGCATTTCTTCGGAGCGGTAAACGTACAGTATCTCTTCGGAAAGAAGGCGGTAACTCTTTACTCCCTGATTGTTGTAGCTTGTATTATTGTAGGAACAACATTAAAGGTAGAATTGGTTTGGGATATGGCGGACTTCTTTAACGGTCTGATGGTTATTCCGAATGTATTGGCTCTGCTTGCTCTATTCCGTGTAGTGAAAGAGCATGTGAAAAAATAAAAGAAATATAGGATGAATAATCCTTTTTTCTAATTCTATTCCTTAAATAGTAGTAAAGAAAAAAGTGCTGCCCGGCAGCACTTTTTTCTTTTGTATTTGTTATGGCTATTTCAGACTTTCGTCTAGGGTAATTTGATTATACCTTGGAGATCTTCTTTTGTGAAATTGGACAATTCCATAAAGCTTTGGACTTATAGAAACTTACTATGGATAAAAAGGTAATTTTTATAGATGTTTTGTTAAAACGTGCTAAATCAATATTTTGCAATACGAATTCATCAATATAAAAATTTTTTTGATAATATAAAAATTATTTTGTAGAAAATACTTATAGAATAAAACAATATATAAGATGATTTTGTTGAAAAATTCTACAAGCGTTGTTAAAATGCTGACAAGCACCATAAATAAGGCATGTTCAGAGAGCGCGAAAGCCACCGAAGAGGCAAGTTGTTGAAAAACAATGAATCTTTCAGGTAAAAGGATGAATATGTTGGGGACTCTGAATCTAATGAAACAGGGGATGCGAGAATTTTCTCGTTCCCCTGTTTTGTGTTCTTAGAAAGGAGAAGTGTAATGAGAACCTTAGTGATTGTTACCAATAACCCTTTGGTGAAGGAAAATGTACCGAAGAAATATCCAAGCGTGAAGATAGAGATTGACTACAAGGAGATTTCTTTCATGGATACCCTTAAGGCGGTACGGGATATGGTACATATGGGAGGAAAGATTCTGACCCATCCTTTAGATGGCTCCATTAAACCCAATGAAACTCCCTACGAATCCGTACTTCTGGACAAGACACCGGAGGAAGGATTTGATATGAAGTCCCTGGATTTGATCGAGTATGCCTTGAATACCTGTGAGAAGTTCGAAGAAAATGAACGAATTCACGAGGAAAAGGTACAGAAGGATTTCCAGACCTTGGACTGGACCCTGCTGGACAGCGGGCTAGAGTCCCTAGTGTTACATTAAGGACATAAAGGAGCAGTTAGGCATTGTGCTTGGCGCTTTTTATGAATCATACTTAAAAGGAGGAAATGAAAGTGAAGCTGGAATTAGGTAAGATTTTCATTAATGACATCCAGTTTGCCGAGAAAACAGAAATCAAAGACCACGTTCTCTATGTATCCAAGAAAGAACTGAGCGAAGTTTTTCTGTCAGAAGAGAAGATTAAAGAAGTGGAATTTGATGTGGCAAGACCTGGTGAATCCGTTCGTATCACACCGGTTAAGGATGTGATTGAGCCAAGAGTAAAGGTAGAAGGAAAGGGCGGAGTATTCCCCGGAGTGGTTGCTCCTGTAGATACCGTAGGATCCGGAAAGACCTATTGCTTAAAGGGAATGGCAGTAATTACTGCAGGACCTATCGTTGGTTTCCAGGAGGGTGTTATCGATATGTGCGGACTTGGAGCAGAGTATACTCCGTTCTCCAAGACTGTAAACCTCACCTGTGTATGCAAGCCGGTAGAGGGAACAGAGTCCCATGACTACGAGCAGGCTGTTCGTTTGGCAGGCTTGAAGACTGCTGCATTTATTGCAGAGAAGGCTAAAGAGCTTACTCCTGATGAGACTAAGGTATATGAGACTTTGGATCTGATGGAAGGCGCTAAGGCATTCCCGGATCTTCCAAGAGTTGGATATGTTCAGATGCTTCAGTCCCAGGGATTGCTTCATGACACCTATGTTTACGGCGTAGATGCGAAGAAGATTCTTCCCACCATTCTGTATCCGACAGAGTCTATGGACGGCGCTATCATTTCCGGAAACTGCGTATCCGCTTGTGATAAGAACCCAAGCTATGTTCACGAGAACAACCCTGTTGTAGAGGATCTTTTCGAAGAGCACGGTAAGACCATTAACTTTGTGGCTCATATCATTACCAACGAGAACGTTTACCTTGCTGATAAAGAGCGTTCCTCCAACCAGACCGCTAAGCTCTGCAAGATGCTTCACTTAGATGCGGTAATCGTCACTGAGGAAGGATTCGGAAACCCGGATACCGACTTAATCATGAACTGTAAGAAGATTGAGGCTGAGGGAATCAAGACTGTAATCATCACGGATGAGTACGCAGGAAGAGACGGAAAGTCTCAGTCATTGGCAGATGCGGATGTGGCAGCCAATGCCTTAGTTACCGCTGGAAATGCTAACCAGCTTATCACCCTTCCGAAGTTGGATAAGGTAATCGGAACTCTGGATTACATGACCAAGATTGCGGGAGCTAGTGATACTACAGTGAAGGCTGACGGTTCCTTGGAAGTAGAAATTCAGGTTATTACCGGTGCTACCTCTGAGGTTGGCTTTAACAAGCTGAGTGCAAGATAAGGAGAAGAAAATGGGAAAATTAAAGGTTGTTCAATATATTAACCAGTTCTTCGCTCAGGTCGGTGGAGAGGATAAGGCAGATTATCCTATGGAGTACCATGAGGGCGCTATGGGCCCGGGACTTGCTTTCCAGCAGGCTTTCGGTGATGAGGCTGAAATCGTTGGAACCATCGTTTGCGGAGATAGCTACTTCGGAGAGAATACCGACAAGGTAAAGCCGGAGATTTTAAAGAAGGTTGCTGAGCTTAAGCCGGATTTATTCATTGCAGGTCCTGCATTTAACGCCGGCCGTTACGGATTTGCCTGCGCAACCATTGCGGCAGCAGTTCAGGAGGAGCTTCATATCCCTGTTATCACAGGTATGTACGTTGAGAACCCGGGTGCTGATGAGGCAAAGAGCAAGATATATATCGTTTCTACCAAGAACAGCGCTGCCGGAATGAGAGATGCCGTGAAGAAGATGGCGCCTCTTGGCTTGAAGCTTGCAAGAGGAGAGA
>CALIEL010000151.1 GCA_938022235.1 Oribacterium parvum | reverse complement strand
CACCAACAGAACCCCCCGTTCTACCGTGGGAACGGTAACGGAAATCTATGATTATCTTAGACTTCTCTATGCCAGGGTAGGAATTCCCCATTGCCCGGAATGTGGAAGAGAAATCAAGAAGCAGACCGTGGATGAGATGGTGGACCTTCTGATGAAGCGGGAAGAGGGGACGAAGATGCAACTCTTTGCTCCCGTGGTGAGAGGTAAGAAGGGTAAACACGAAAAGCTTTTGGAAAGTGTTCGCCGTTCCGGCTTTGTGAGGGTCAGAATTGACGGCAATATGTATGAGCTGGAAGAAGAGATTGATTTAGAGAAAAATAACCGGCATACCATTGAAGTATTGGTAGACCGTCTTGTGGTGCGTAAGGGCATTGAGAAGCGTCTGACCGACTCCATAGAGCAGGTGCTTTCTTTAAGCAACGGCCTTTTGCTTGTGGACTTTTTAAATGGGGAGGAGCTACGGCTTTCCACCAGCTTTTCCTGTCCTGTGGACGGCAGTAGTATAGAGGAAATCGAGCCCAGAAGCTTCTCTTTTAATAATCCTTTTGGAGCCTGTCCTGCCTGCTTTGGAATAGGCTATAAGATGGAATTTGATGCGGAGCTGATGATTCCGGATGAAACTTTGTCTTTAAATCAGGGAGCCATTTCCGTAATGGGTTGGATGAATTCCAAGGATGAAGGAAGCTTTACTCATGCCATGCTGGTTGCTTTGAGCGAAAAGTACGGCTTTTCTTTAGACACCCCATTTTGTGAGCTTCCGGAGAAGATTCGGAAGATTATTCTCCATGGTACCGGTACGGAAAGTATTACGGTACGCTATGCCTCCCAGTTTGGAAAGGGAAATGTGCACCGTGTGGTATTTGAAGGCTTGCTCAATAACGTGGAAAGACGGTATAAGGAGTGCTTTTCCGACAAAATGAAGCAGGAGTATGAGCAGTTTATGCGGATTACCCCCTGTCCCAGTTGTCACGGAGCCAGACTGAAACCCGGCTCCCTTTCCGTAACGGTGGGTGAAAAAAATATTTACGAATCTACAACCCTGCCTTTAGATCAGTTCCACGATTGGATTTCTTCCGTGACCCTCACAGCCATGGAAGAGAAAATTGCGGACCAAATCATTAGGGAGATTAAGGCCAGAAGCAAGTTTATGCTGGACGTGGGACTGAATTACCTAAGCCTTGCCCGTTCTGCCGGCACCCTTTCCGGAGGAGAAGCCCAAAGAATCCGTCTGGCTACCCAGATCGGTTCAGGTCTTGTGGGGGTTGCCTATATTTTGGATGAGCCCAGCATCGGCCTTCACCAAAGGGATAACGATAAGCTGATTGCCACCTTAAAGCGCCTTCGAGACTTGGGAAATTCCGTTATTGTGGTGGAGCATGACGAAGACACCATGCGAGAGGCGGATTTAATTGTAGATATCGGTCCGGGAGCCGGAGAACACGGCGGACAGGTGGTGGCTGTCGGTACTGCCAAGGAAATTATGAAAAATAAGGATTCCATAACCGGCCAGTATTTAAGCGGAAAGAAAAAGATTCCTCTGCCAAAGCAAAGAAGGAGTTTTACGAAAACCTTGGATGTTTACGGTGCCCAGGAAAATAATTTAAAAAATGTGGATGTGAAGATTCCTTTATCCGTATTCACCTGTGTCACCGGAGTGTCAGGTTCCGGAAAGTCCTCTCTCGTCAATGAAATCGTCCATAAGCATTGTGCCAAGGTCTTGAACAAGGCCAAAATGATTCCCGGAAAATTCAGAAAGATGGAGGGCTTGGAAGCCTTGGATAAGGTCATTGACATTGACCAAAGCCCTATCGGAAGAACCCCCCGTTCCAACCCAGCAACCTATACCGGCGTCTTTGACCTGATTCGTGACATCTTTGACAGTTCCAAGGATGCTAAAGAGAGGGGATATACGAAGGGGCGTTTCTCCTTCAATGTGAAGGGTGGACGTTGTGAGGCCTGCTCCGGGGACGGTATTGTAAAGAT
>CALIEL010000150.1 GCA_938022235.1 Oribacterium parvum | reverse complement strand
TCCCCTTGCCTGTCTGGCCGTTTCCGCATAAGGCGAACTTGGGAACTCCCCTACCACCGAGTCAAAGTTCTGATTCGCCTCCGTGGTATTGCCCATGGTTTGCTGTATTCTTGCCAACAGGAATAAGTTCTCCGCCTCTCTTCGAATCTTTACGCTCCAGGTATAATCCTGTAAAGCTTCCTCCAGACGACCTGCATTCCATGCCGTACTGCCCAATTCCTGCAAACGAAGGTACACACTTCCCTCCATCTGGGACTTAATGGAAGATAGCATGGAAACCAGACTTTCATCCGTAATGGCACTTTGATCCAAGGCAGTATACAACTGAGCCGCCTGTGTCAAATCCCCTGTGGAAAGAGCATTGTTAATACCTATAAGGCTCTGATATTGCGCCATAAAGGAAGCGTTTTGGTTCTCATAGCGATCCAGCTTCTCCTTCATCTCATCATACTCTTTTTGCAGACTGGCATTGGCCGCAGACAAATCACCCATCTTCTGATTCGCAGCATCCAGCTTTTCCGTATAGGATATCATTTCCTGATTGTTTTTGCTATTGGCTCTTCTGATTCCTGCCGGAAGCATCAAAAGATAAAAAACAAAAAGGGCAATCACCACGCCCAAAAGGAGTAGGGCAGAAACCGCCCAGGGGGAAATCTGCTTAACCTCCTGGGGCATCATCACATCATCGTCCATCATTTTCCTATGGGAAAAGACATTCCGAAGACGACTCTGCTCCACCTCCGCTCTACCGGTCTTCTTCTTCACATAATCCATAAGAACGAGAGCCTTTGGATTGTTTCTGTCAATCTTCAGCACCAGATAAAGACTCTTTCCCGCCTTTACCCACTCGCTTCTTCTCATGTAGAGAAGAGAAAGTAAAATGTGGGCCTTCACATAGTTCGGACTGTCTCCGATAACCTGATTCAACTGAAAAACCGCCAAGTCTTCGTTGTTATGCTGGGCATAGTCCAAGGCTTGATTGTAGCGCTTTACATTATCAGAGCAAATGCGCAAAATAGCCGGCTTTCTTTGAATCTGCTCCAAGAAATAATCCGCCGGATTATCCTCCGGCAAAAGATTCATGCTGATGACCCATTGCACCAGGGCATCCGCCACTTCTCCCATCTCAAAAAAAATAAGCCCCAACAGATTTCTTGCTTCCCTTTGGTACTTATCAAAATGCAAGGCCTTCTTCAGCAGCTCCGCGGCACCGCTTAAATCCCGAAGTCTGGCTCTTTCCAGTCCCAGGTTATAATAACAGTTGGCTATCCGTTCCAGGGTAATATCATATTTCATGACGGATCGTTCCCCTTCTTTAAAGCCTCTTCCATAAGCTGTGTCATCAAATCATTCATATCGGTAAGATCCACCTTGAGAATGGCATCCTCTAACTGATCCACATCCAAGCTGGGTTTAAACCTCTTTATCTCATCCTCGAAATTAATCATTGCACTCCTTTATTTTTAAAACTGCTCAATTTTAAAAAAAGAACAGTTTGTACTTTACTTTGCAAATGTGCAGTTTTTGTGAAAAGCATTGACTCCCCTATACTTCTTCTATAGAATCCCAAACAGTTTCAATGGAAAAATGCCTTTGCATGAAATTCTAACATAAGTCAAAATGGCATTCAAGTTTAGAGAAAAGGGAATTATGGAAAGTTTTATTACATTTTTTACAGCACATTTTGAAAAATTTCTTTCTCGGGAAATGATGGTCTTCTTTTTATCCATGATGCCCGTTATCGAACTGCGTGGCGGCTTGATTGCCGCCTCCTTACTGAAGGTAAATTATTCACAAGGCTTGCTATATTGTTTACTCGGAAATATCCTCCCCATCCCCTTTGTCCTGTTCTTCTTTGCCAAGATTGTGGAGCTTATGGAGAAGTCCTCTCTCACAAGACCCTTGGCATCCTGGTTTAGAAAAAAAGTAGATAAGCATAAGGATGCCATTGATAAGGTGGACTTCTGGGGTCTGGTTCTCTTTGTGGGAATTCCTCTTCCCGGTACCGGAGCATGGACCGGAGCCATGGTAGCCAGCCTTTTAAAGATGAATCGAAAAAAAGCATTCTTAGCCATCGGTATCGGCGTGTGCCTTGCGGCAGGGATTATGTCCCTACTCAGCTACGGCTTGTTGGGAAAGCTGGTATAGAGGTAAGCCGGTGTATAGGAAAGTAACTATGAAAAACTGAGGATTTCCGGTTTTCTGATAAATTTTCATTTAACTTTCATGATATATTTTTAAGGATTGACATAAATTCACAATAGTTATATAATCCAGAGGTTCCATTGCAGAGGTATCGAAGTGGTCATAACGAGGCGGTCTTGAAAACCGTTTGTCCGCAAGGGCACGTGGGTTCGAACCCCACCCTCTGCGCTAAAGAAAAAAGTCGGATTTATGCAGAAGCGGCATAAACTCCGGCTTTTTTATCGTCTATAAATCTTTTTCCGTTCTTTTGGGTTTCCATCCTCATCACTATTTCTTTATGCACTTAATGCCGTGTTCTCTAAGTTGTTTTATCAAATCTTCCGTAATAAAGTCTATCTCTTCGCATGTACTGCTGAAAGCAAATTTTTTCCGGTAGGCACTTGCATCAAACAAAAAAATACGTCCCAGGAGACCTCCCTTTTTCAATATTCTCATTCTTCCCCCATAATTTCCGCGACTTACTGTCTTTGAAAATACAACCATTTCGATATCACTAAGGCGATATCTTACCGGTATTCCCGACAGAACCGTCAATTCATTATTCTCAATCATGAAAACATCATATTTCCGTTCTCGTATCGACAAATTCTTAAAAGCAATAATGGCAGATATAATAACTATTACCAGCAGAACCATCATATAGATTATTGCCATAAGCTCAAAATTGGAAATCTTCAGCATGTTACAAACTCCTCTTTAGATAATGTGTTTCGGTTTTAATATAAATCTTTGCTTTACCATTTCTTGAGACAAGTGATTGCTATATTTCACAAGTAAATTTTGTATCAAAAAAGACTTAGAAAAAGGTAGCCCTTGTTCCAAGTCTTTTGTTTCCTGCAGAAGATGGGAGTTGAACCCACATGAGTGTTACCTCACACGGACCTGAACCGTGCGCGTCTGCCATTCCGCCACTTCTGCAAACGAAAGTAGTATATCACCATCGTTTTTTTTCGTCAAGAAAAAGAATTTCTTAACTTTACGCCATAATCTCCCCTTCTTTTTTCTCCCCGGTCACTGCATCCTTTGGCTTCTGCCAAGTCATGTAGTCACATTCCGGATAACGGGAGCAGGAATAGAAAATTCTACCCTT
Organism: Oribacterium parvum; assembly: GCA_938022235.1. Classification (GTDB taxonomy): domain Bacteria; phylum Bacillota; class Clostridia; order Lachnospirales; family Lachnospiraceae; genus Oribacterium; species Oribacterium parvum_A. The sequence goes on along the minus strand of CALIEL010000150.1, from coordinate 2,738 downwards.
CTTACTTCTCTTCTTTACGCACTCCGCACCGCAGGTCGGGCAAAGGAAACCGGCGTATTCCACGTAAGGCTTCGTATTTTTACAGTCCGGAAAGCCGGGGCAAGCCAGAAATTTTCCGTGAGGGCCATACTTAATAACCATCTTTCTACCGCACTTGTCACAGACCACATCCGTTTCTTCCTCGTTGATCTTAACCTTCTCCACCTCTTCTTTAGCCTTTTCTACAGCCTGAGAAAGATCCGGGTAGAAGTTTTCCACAATGGTTTTCCAGGAAGTCTGTCCCACACTGACAGAGTCCAGTAAAGACTCAAGATTGGCTGTAAAACCCTTATCCACGATGGTTGGGAAGTTCTTGGACATCATTTCATTTACCGCATTTCCCAATTCGGTAACGAAAATGTTCTTCTTCTCCTTGGTAATATAACGACGCAAAAGAAGGGTTCCAATGGTAGGCGCGTAGGTAGAGGGTCTTCCAATGCCTCCCTCTTCCAAGGCCTTAACCAAAGAAGCCTCAGTATAATGAGGCGGTGCCTGGGTAAAATGCTGTTCCTTATTCCATTTTTCCACCTTAAAGGAGTCACCCTCCTTCATCTCCGGAAGAGTAACATTTTTCTCCGCCTTATCTTCTTCAGACATATATACGGCGAGAAATCCATCGAAACGCAGACGGCTGCCGTTCAAGGTGAAAATGTAGTCCTTAGCCTGAAATTTTACCGTTTCCGTTTCATAAACTGCCGCTTCCATTCTGGAAGCCACAAAACGCTTATAAATCAACTGATATAAACGGTATTCATCCTTTCCAAGGCTTTCCTTTGCCTCGAAGGGAGTAATCTCCAGGTAGCTGGGACGGATAGCCTCATGGGCATCCTGAATCTTCCCTTCCTTCTTATCTTCAGTCTGAGTCTTCTGACAGTACTCGGGACCGTACTCCTGTCCGATCTTTTCCAGCACCGCTGCGTGGGCTTCTTCAGAAATTCTGGTGGAGTCTGTACGAAGGTAGGTAATTAAACCGACAACCCCTCTTCCCTTTACATTCACGCCCTCATATAAGGACTTGGCAATCCGCATAGTCTTTTGGGTTGGGAAGGAAAGAAGCTTCGCCGCTTCCTGCTGTAAAGTAGAGGTGGTAAAGGGAAGGGGCGCCTTCTTTCTTCTTTCCCCCTTCTTTTTCTCGATAAGCTTTAGCTTTTCTTTTCCAATTTCGGAAATAACGGAAAGAACATCCTCTTCCTTAGACAAAGGAAGCTTTTTATCCTTTCCGTAAAATACCGCCTCTACCTCCTTCTTTCCTACAGAAAGGGTGGCACTAAGGCTCCAATACTCTTCCGGTTCAAAGGCATTAATCTCCGCCTCTCTATCGCAAATCATCTTTAAAGCGACAGACTGCACTCTTCCGGCAGATAAGCCCTTACGAATCTTCTGCCATAACAAGGGGCTTATAGTATAACCTACCAAGCGGTCCATGACTCTTCTGGCCTGCTGAGCATTCACCAAATCCATATCGATTTCTCTGGGATTCTTAATGGCATTCTGCACTGCATTCTTGGTGATTTCGTTAAAGCTTATGCGGGAGATTTTCGCTGCATTTTTCTCATCCTTATTCAGCTCTCTTTGCAAATGCCAGCTGATTGCCTCTCCTTCACGATCCGGGTCAGTTGCCAGATAAATTTTATCCGCCTTTTTGGCTTCCTTTTTCAACTTGCTCAGCAGTTCCCCTTTTCCACGGATGGTAATGTACTTTGGCTCATAGTCATTTTCCACATCGACTCCAAGGGAACTTTTGGGCATATCAATTAAATGTCCCATAGTTGCATCAATGGTATAGGACTTTCCTAAAAACTTACTGATGGTTTTTACCTTGGCTGGTGACTCCACAATAATGAGATTATTTGCCATTCCTCATCCTTTCCTGTTCCGGTATAACTTGCTGTAAAGCGAAAGAACACTTCCTTTATCTATAGCATGAATAAGCGCCCTTGCCTTTCTATTTGAGTAAGACAAAGCACTCTTACTTCATGTTTAAAAGCTATTAAAGATAAAATTTATTATTAAAAAATAATGCAAAGCTGCTTTCCTAAAAATTCGTGGACACTATAAACGAATCCTAAAAAAAAAGCAAGTCGGATTCCATGAAATTTAGCTATTTCAGAGCTTTATCGGTAGAATTTGATACTTTTATAAGAAAAGCGCAAGAAATAATCAGAGATTTACTTTTGGCACTTCCAAGTATTTCGATGAAGCAGTGAACAAAGCAGAAACATAAATCATGATATTTTTTATAGGAAATTAAGTTTCTAGTTAAAGTAACTGTTCCGGTTTTTTCTTCTATAATATGCAGCTTGTACACATTCACAATAACCTTCCACTTCCAGCTCAATGAGATAACGATGCAGCATGTAATTCGGAAGCTTTAATTCCTCTTGAAGACTTTGAAAATGCTTACTTTCAAAGCCCAAAGCAAGATAAATCCTTTGTTTTTCCTTTGGAAAATTTTTAATCTCATCTTCTTTGTTTTCCTCCTTTTCCGCTTCTAAAGAAAAGTAGGATAATATGTCTACGGCAGAGGTACACACCGATGCACCGTCCCGAATTAATCTGTTACAGCCTTGGGATAAACGATCCACTATTCTTCCGGGAACGGCAAATACCTGCTTTCCCTGTTCCAAGGCACGATCTACGGTAATAAAGGTACCGGACTTTTCCTTCGCTTCCACCACCAGGAGCACATCGGAAAGCCC
>CALIEL010000149.1 GCA_938022235.1 Oribacterium parvum | reverse complement strand
ATACCTACGGTTTCCGCTATGAGGCACCGGAGCTAATGAAAATGGTGACCGGGGAGGAGTTCAATGTAAACTATTTCTTGGATTACATTGAGGAGAAATATACGAAGCTTTATCAGCTATAATAAATATATTTCTTGCAGTACAGGTCTGAAACTGGGACACGGAATACATGATAAGAAGTCGTTACGATAGCAATGGAGGATTTTTCTTCGGAAGAATCTTCCTCTATTTTTTTCTTGGAAATTAGGGTTTATTCCTAATTATTCGTTTACTGCTTTTAAAATACACAATACCAAACATATAGGACAAATTATTTTAAAAAATAATATTGTTAATTTATTGACATTCTCAAAAATGGGGTGTAGCATGTGGGGTATGTAAAAGTTGACAGCTCTAAAAAGGAGGCAGGAGATGAGATTTACATTACCAAGAGACATTTATCATGGAGAAAATGCATTAGAGGCATTAAAGGCCTTTGAAGGAAAGAAGGCTTTTGTCTGCGTAGGTGGTGGGTCCATGAAACGTTTCGGCTTTTTGGACAGAGTAGTACAGTATTTGCAGGAAGCCGGTATGGAGGTAAAGCTTTTCGAGGGTATTGAGTCCGATCCTTCCGTAGATACCGTAATGAAGGGCGCCAAGGAAATGCTGGACTTCGGACCGGATTGGATTGTGGCAATCGGCGGAGGATCTCCCATTGATGCGGCGAAGGCAATGTGGATTAAGTACGAGTATCCGGACTGCACCTTTGAAGATATGTGCAAGGTCTTCGGTATTCCAACTTTGAGAAAGAAGGCAAAGTTCTGTGCGATTTCCTCCACTTCCGGAACCGCTACCGAGGTAACCGCATTTTCCATTATTACAGACTATGAAAAGGGAATCAAATACCCCATTGCGGACTTTGAAATCACTCCTGATGTGGCTATCGTAGATCCTGCTCTGGCACAGACCATGCCGAAGAAACTGGTGGCGCATACCGGAATGGACGCCTTAACCCATGCTATTGAGGCTTATGTTTCCACCGCAAACTGCGACTATACGGATCCTTTGGCTCTGCATGCCATTGAAATGATTCGGGACGATTTGGTGGATTCTTATAATGAAGACAAAGAGGCCAGAAATGCCATGCATAACGCCCAGTGCCTTGCAGGAATGGCATTTTCAAACGCACTTCTTGGAATCGTTCACTCCATGGCTCATAAGACCGGTGCAGTATTCGGAGATTTAGGGGCGCACATCATTCACGGTGCGGCAAATGCCATGTACCTTCCAAAGGTTATCGCCTTCAATGCGAAGGACGAAACCGCAAAGAAGCGCTATGCAAAGATTGCGGACGTTATCGGTCTTTCCGGAAATAACGACGATGATAAGGTAAAGGCATTGATTAGCTATGTTAGAGGCTTAAACGACAAGCTGAATATTCCTCATTGCATCAAGAACTACGGCGCAGATTCTTATCCAACAGAGCAGGGATTTGTACCGGAGAGCATTTTCTTAGAGAGACTCCATGACATTGCGGTAAATGCGATTGCGGATGCTTGCACAGGCTCCAATCCTCGTCAGCCCAGTGTAGAGGAGATGGAAAAGCTCTTAAAGTGCTGCTACTATGATACAGAGGTAGATTTTTAAGAGGAAAATGTTATAGAAGAAAATAATGTTTGCAAAAACCGTTGTTTCGCAAGTAAAATTGGGAGACAACGGTTTTTTTGTGGAAGAGATAAAGGGCGGCTGCCCTTGAAAGGCTAGGAGGATATCGTGGCACGCTTTATTGTTTTTGATGTGGAGACACCGAATCGGAAGAACAACCGTATAAGTGCGATCGGCATTACTGTGGTGGAAGAGGGA
>CALIEL010000148.1 GCA_938022235.1 Oribacterium parvum | reverse complement strand
ACTAACGTCGGTGAGCTTGGGGAGAGAAAGGGCGTGAATGTACCCAATGTTCCCATCCAGCTTCCCTCTATTACCGAAAAGGATATCGAGGATATTCGCTTTGGTATTTCAGAAGAATTTGACTTTATTGCCGCTTCATTCGTTCGCTCCGCAGATGCCATTCGTCAGATTCGTGCCCTCTTAGATGAGGCCGGCTCTCAGATGAAGATTATCGCTAAGATTGAGTCCCAGGAGGGATTGGATAATCTGGATTCCATCATTGACGAAGCAGACGGAATCATGGTGGCAAGAGGAGACCTGGGCGTAGAAGTGGAAGCTCGTCGTCTTCCTCATTTGCAGAGGGAGATTATCGAAAAATGTAACTTCCACGGAAAACTGGTTATTACCGCGACCCAGATGCTGGATTCCATGATTAGAAATCCAAGACCTACCAGAGCGGAGGTTACCGATGTGGCTAATGCAGTAGAAAACGGTACGGATGCAGTGATGCTCTCCGGAGAAACCGCTAACGGTAAGTATCCCGTAGAGGCTGCGGAGACCATGGCTTCCATCGTAGAATATTCCGAGCAGTTTTTGGATTATAAGCAGTTTAAGACAAGACTTGTGGAGAGAACCGTATATGAGAGCATCGGCAATGCGGTTTGTGCGGCTTCCGTAACCACCGCCCACGAGCTTCATGCCAAGGCAATCGTTGCACCGACACTTACCGGAATTACCGCCTCCATGATTGCCAAATATCGTCCCAGAACGAATATCTTCGCTCTTTCTCCCAGTCAGGTAACCACCAGACAGATGATGCTGTACTGGGGAGTAACTCCGGTTTGGGCAAGACGTGCGGAAACCACCGACGAGTTGTTTGAAAGTTCTTTAGAAGAGCTGAAGAGCATGGGCTATGTGGATTCCGGAGACCTTTGCATCATTACTGCAGGAGTACTCAATCGTCTCTTAAAGCAGCAGGTTGCCAACAGCACAAATATTATGCGAGTTATGGTTGTTCCTAAATAAGATTTCACAGGATTCTCACTTGAAAAGTCCCTTCCTTATGTTTAAGATAGGAAGGGACTTTTTTTATTTTTAATGAGTATCTCATTTTTCGAAATTGATAAAGTAGGATGTATGGAGTAGGAGAAAAGATGAAAAATGCGTATGTAAGTAAAGAACAAGTGGAAGCAATCGCCAAGGAATATCCCACACCTTTTTATCTATATGACGAAAAGGGAATTCGGGAAACTGCCCGAAAGCTGTATAAGGCCTTCTCCTGGAATCCGGGCTTTAAAGAGTACTTTGCCATTAAGGCAACCCCTAATACTGCTATTTTACGGATTTTAAAGGAAGAAGGTTGCGGGGTAGACTGCTCCTCTAAAGTGGAATTGACCATGGCCGAGGCTTGCGGTTTCAAAGGACAAGAAATTATGTTTTCCTCCAACGACACCCCTGAAGAGGAATATATCTTTGCCAAGGAGCTGGGAGGAATCATTAACTTGGATGATTTTTCCAATATTGCGGAAGTGGAAGAAACCCTGGGAACCCTGCCCAAAACCATGAGTTTGCGTTTTAATCCCGGAGGCTATTTTAAAATTGCCAATACTATTATGGATAATCCGGAAGAAGCCAAGTTCGGCATGACGGAGGCTCAGATTCTGGAGGGCTATAAAATTTTAAAGGAAAAGGGTGTAGAACATTTCGGAATCCATGCTTTTCTTGCCTCCAATACTGTAAGCAATGAGTATTACCCGGTTTTGGCAAGACAGCTTTTTCAGTTGGTGGTACGGATTAAGAAGGAGCTTGGGATTTCTCTGGATTTTGTCAATCTTTCCGGAGGAATCGGCATTCCTTATCGTCCGGAGCAGGAGCCCAATGACATTCTCCTGATCGGACAGGGCGTTAAGGAGGTTTTTGAAGAAATTTTAGTACCGAACGGTCTTGGACATATCCGCCTTTGCACGGAGCTGGGACGTTTTATGCTGGCACCCTTCGGGGCTTTGATTTCCTCGGTGGTTGATTTT
>CALIEL010000147.1 GCA_938022235.1 Oribacterium parvum | reverse complement strand
GGCGCCTGCCCAGCATGAGATGGCTCCCATGTTTGAGGAAGCCAATTTAGCGGTGGACCACAATCAGCTGGTGATGGAAAATTTAAAGAAAGTAGCCTCCCGGCATGGCTTAGAGTGCCTTCTTCATGAAAAGCCATTCGAAGGTATTAACGGTTCCGGAAAGCATAACAACTGGTCCTTGTCCACCGATGACGGCATCAATCTGATGAATCCGGGAGACACACCCCATGAGAATGTGCAGTTCCTTCTGGTTTTGGCTTGTGTTTTAGCTGCTGTGGACAACCATGCGGATTTGCTTAGGATGTCTGCGGCAAATGTGGGAAATGACCATAGACTTGGGGCGGATGAGGCGCCTCCTGCTATTATTTCCTGCTTTTTGGGTAGCCAACTGGAAGAGGTGGTAGCTCAACTCATCGGAACAGGTTATGCTACAAAATCCACAAAGGGAGAGCATATCAATACCGGTGTACGTTCTCTTCCGGATGTGGCAAGAGATGATACGGATAGAAACCGTACCTCGCCCTTTGCCTTTACCGGAAACAAGTTTGAGTTTCGTATGGTGGGCTCCTCCGATTCCATTGCCGGCGCCAACATTATCCTGAACACCATTACGGCGGAGCAGTTTAAGCTGGCAGCGGATTTTCTGGAACAGCAGGAAGACTTTGAGACGGCGGTACATGATTATCTGAAGAAGCTCTTAAGAGAGCATGAGCGGATTATTTTCAATGGAAACGGCTACGGAAAGGAATGGGTAGAGGAGGCGAAGAGACGAGGCCTTCCCAATCATCCGTCTATGGTGGATGCCATCTCTGCCTTAACCACGAAGAAGTCTATCGATTTATTCTCCTCCTTCGGCATCTATACGGAGACAGAGCTTAGAAGCCGAGAGCTGGTGGAATACGAACATTACAGTAAGGTGATTTCCATTGAGGGAAGAGCCATGGTGAACATTTCCGGAAAACAGATTATTCCGGCAGCGATTCGTTTTGTGCAAAATTTGGCAGAATCTTTAAATGCCGTTAAAGCCGCTTCTCCGAAGGCCAGCACCTATGCCCAGGAAAAGCTGTTAAACCGGGCTTCTCAGTATTTGGAGGATATGGAAAAGGCCAGAGAAAAGCTTCTGCAGCATTTGGAAGAGGCTGCGGAGGTTTTGGAGGAAAAGGAAAAAGCCTTTTTCTTCCATAAGGTGATTACCAAGGATATGGCGGAGCTGCGAGAGCCGGCAGATTTACTGGAGACTATTATGGATAAGAGCCTATGGCCTTTCCCAAGCTATGGAGACCTTTTATACGAAGTTTCCGAAATTTAAAGAGCAGATGGTGAAAGTGGAGCCCCATAAAATAGCATAAGGGGATGTGAAAAATCATTTTTGCATCCCCTTATGAATAAAAATAAATTCAAAAAATCGTAAAGTAGTACAGGAGATATTTTTCTTTTTTTCTATTATAATGTTCATAATATGACGATATATAATCATAATGAACGTTACTGCCTGGCATAGAAGAGGAGAAAAAATGAATTCCTGTACTATTTTATTGAGAAATATGATGGAGCATCCGGAGTACAGCCAAAGACAATGGGCTGAAGAAACAGGAATGTCCCTGGGAAAGGTGAATCAGTGTATCAAGCATTGGGAAGAAGAGGGCTATCTGGAAAAGCAGGAAGGAAAGGGAGAGAAGCGGAACCTCACGGAAAAAGGAAAGGTCTTTTTGCAGGAGCACAAGGTGGATGCGGCATTGATTTTGGCTGCAGGCTTCGGCTCCCGCTTTGTTCCTCTAACCTATGAATGTCCTAAGGGACTGCTGGAGGTTTTTGGAGAAAGAATGATTGAGCGACAGATTAAGCAGCTTCATGAGGTGGGAATTAAGGATATTACCATCGTGGTAGGATATTTGAAGGAGAAGTTTGACTACCTTGTGGATGCTTATGGCGTGAAGCTTTTATATAATCCGGAGTACTCAACGAAGAATACCATCGGAACTCTATATCATGCCCGTAAAGCGGTGGAGGGGAAAAACTTTTATATTCTTTCTTCCGACAACTGGATGCGGGAAAATATGTATCACAGCATTGAACCGCTATCCTGGTATGCGGCAAGCTACATGGAGGGAGAGACCAAGGAGTGGGTTTTAGACTGCGCTAAGGACGGACAGATTAAAAGAGTGGAAGTAGGCGGAGAAGACGCCTATTGTATGTACGGTCCTGTATTCCTGAGGAAGGAATTTTTCTCTGCTCTTCGCCCCTTTATAGAGGAATACTACCATAGACCGGGAACGGAGGATTTTTACTGGGAGGATGTACTCCGTTTAGAGTTAAAGCATTTGCCTCCAATCTATCGAAATGAGCAAAAGGACGGACAGATTTATGAATTTGAAAATTTGGAAGAGTTGCGTCTTTTTGATGAAAAGTATAATGACCATTCCGGCTCGGAAGCAATGGAACTGATTTCTTCGGTTTTTCGGATTCCGGAGCGGGACATTGTGAAGCTTCGCTGCTTAAAGGCGGGAATGACCAATAAATCCTTCCTTTTCAGCATCCATGAGGAAAGTGAAAATAAAGACTATGCCGGAAAGGATTTCATTTGCCGAATCCCCGGGGTGGGCACCGGCAAGCTGATTAACAGAAGAGAAGAAGAGGAAATTTACAGCATTGTAAAAGATCTGGAGATTACAGAGGAGCTTCTATACTTTAATCCGGAAAACGGCTATAAGATTTCCCGTTACTATGAGGAAGCCAGAAATGCAGACTTTTCCAAACAAGAGGAAAGAAGAGCCTGTATGAAGCT
>CALIEL010000146.1 GCA_938022235.1 Oribacterium parvum | reverse complement strand
TAAGCGCTTTACCGCCTTAACATGCCCCTTAGCCAGGTCTACCACATGAATATAGTCTCTTACACCAGTACCGTCCTTGGTGGGATAGTCCTGTCCGAAAACATGGATTTTCTCCAAAGCACCGGAGGCTACCTTCGCCACATAGGGAAGAAGGTTGTTGGGGATTCCCTTTGGATCCTCTCCAATCTTTCCGGAAATATGGGCACCGATAGGATTAAAATACCGGAGTAAAATTACATTCCAATCCGGATTGGCCTTTTGCACATCACAAAGCATCTGCTCCTGCATCCACTTTGTCCAGCCGTAGGGATTGGTGCAGGTTCCCTTGGGACAGTTTTCCGTAATGGGAATCTCCGCCGGATCTCCGTAAACCGTTGCGGAGGAAGAGAAAATAAAGTTTTTGCAACCGTATTTTTTCATACAGTCCAGAATATTTAAAGTCCCTACCATATTGTCATGGTAGTAAAGAAGGGGTTTTTGTACAGACTCTCCCACCGCCTTTAAGCCGGCAAAATGAATTACCGCGGAAATATCCGGGTGCTCAGAGAAAATTTTTTCCATATCCTCTTTTTTCAGCATGTCCGCCTCATAGAAGGGAAAATCCTTTCCGCTGATTTCCTTTACCCGCTCAATAGCCTTTTTGCTGGAGTTATAGAAGTTGTCGAAAACCACCACATCATAGTTTTCCGCCAACAGCTCAATTACGGTATGAGAACCGATATAGCCTGCACCACCAGTGACCAAAATCTTCATATTGCCTCCTTATAATTCTCTGGGACCGTCAGAAACCTCTGCCTCATAGAAGCTACAGGGGTAACCAATCTTTCTTTCATAGCTTTCCGCCACTTTTCTCTTGAATTCCTCTTTCTTGTCCTTTTCCAAAAGAGTAACGGTACATCCGCCGAAACCGCCTCCTGTCATACGGGAGCCATAGACATAGGGAAGAGCTCTTGCTGCGTCCACCAAGGTATCCAGTTCTTCACAGGAAACCTCGTAATCATCCCGAAGGGAATCGTGGGAAAGATTCATTAATTCTCCAAAACGATGCAAATCTCCCTCTTCCAAAGCTTTCTTTGCCGCAATGGTTCTGTTATTTTCCAATACCGCATGCTTTGCTCTCTTCCGAATGATCGGATCGGAGATTTCCTTTTCCAAAGCAAAGAAGTCTTCATCGGAAAGCTCTCCCAAGCTCTTAATGGGACGGAATTTCTGCAAAATTTTCAGTGCTTCTTCTGACTCTCTTCTTCTGTCATTGTATGCGGAGCCGATAAGCTTATGCTTTTTGTTGGTGTTACTGATAATGATGCAATGATCCTTTAAAACTATGGGAGCATAGGAAAACTGCAGGGTGGCAGTATCCAAAAAGATCGCATGATCCTTCTTTCCCATCGCACTGGCAAACTGATCCATGATTCCGCAGTTCATCCCGTTATAATTGTTTTCACTGTATTGCCCGATTAAAGCCAGTTCCGGGAAGCTTACGGAAAGTCCGTAAAGCTCCTTACAAATGCTTCCCATCAAGACCTCTAAGGAAGCGGAAGAAGAAAGCCCGGAGCCATTGGGAATATTCCCGTAAAGCACTAAATCCAGACCGCAGGGAATGTCCAGACCTCTTTTTTCCATAGCCCAAATCACGCCCTTTAAGTAAGCAGCCCACTGCTTATCTTCTAGAGGGGTAAAATCACTTTCTCCCGCAGAAATCACCCCTGCTCCCTCCACATTCAAGGAGTAAAAGCGGAAGTTCTTATCTTCTCTCTTCTTTACGGCCGCATAGCTTCCCATACTGAGGGCACATGGAAAAACATGCCCTCCGTTGTAATCGGTGTGCTCTCCGATTAGGTTTACTCTTCCCGGAGCAAAGAAATAACGAATCCCTTCTGTATTTCCATAAAGCTCGGAAAACTTCTCTTCTAATGCCTTTTTGATTTCTTCCTCTCTCATTTTTTCACCGTCCTCTTACTTCCTTTACGAATCAAATGGGTAACTCCCAACTTCGTTTTTGTTAATGATTTTTTTCTCCCTTTATATTTTTTCCTTCTGATTTTCTTTCCTTTTTTAAGTTCCTCCGTTCCTTCTTCCTCAGTGCCATTTCCTTCTACAGAAAATATCGTATAATCTCTCTCCAACAATAAATGAGAGAAATCTTTTTGCAGTTCTTCTTCTGCAATTCTTTCTAAAAGATAATTCACTAAAAAGCTTTTGGATTTATTCTGATACTTGGGAAACCCGTATTTTTTCTGCAATTCCTGTAGTTCGGATTTCCAAAGTAAACTTGCCTTTCTTTTTATATCACAAAACGGATTTTTTTGCTCCTGTCGAAGTATATAAAAATCACATTTCCCTTCTACCTCTTCCACCGTGATAATCCCCCAAAAGGAGGGAACATGACTTTCTATGCTGTGGGCGTGTTTACTGCCCACTACCACCATATTGTAGTCAAAATATTGATTATAATTTTTTACCTGTCCTTCCAGTCGACTATAGCTGTCATGGTCCGATTTAATTTCAATCCCCATAAAGCTGTCTTCCTGTATAAGAACACAGTCTGCCCGGGCTCTTCCAATAACCTTTTCTTCCAGTATTCTGGACTTTCCGTAGCTTTCTTCCAAAAAGAAAAATAGACTTTCCCGAATTTCTTTATCGTACATCTCCGGGCCCCTGGTCGGAAATAATATATTCTTCCGAACTGCTTTCCTCTTGCTTTTTTGTCTCCGTCTTCTTCTCCTCCTGTTTTGCAGCAGGCTTCTCTTCCGTTTTGGTAGCTCCGGCATTTTCCGTAGAAGGA
>CALIEL010000145.1 GCA_938022235.1 Oribacterium parvum | reverse complement strand
AAAAGTCAGGCTCTTTACTTTAAAAAACAGGGCGGTGGAGGGAAGTATTTTACCCAAGCTGACTTTAATTGACTTACGAAAGGAATTAGAGGAGGGAAATCGTTCCATTTTTTCCAAAGCACTGGAGGAAGCGGTACTGAAGCGTTTGGAAAGGGGGGAACAAACGATTCTTTTCATGAATAGAAGAGGGTATTCTCCCTTTGTCAGCTGTAGGAAATGCGGAAAGAGTCTAAAATGTCCCCATTGTGATGTGAGCTTAACCCTACATAAAAACGGTTTTTTACAATGCCACTATTGTGGCTATAGCAGAAAACTGGAAAAGAAATGTCCGAACTGTGGCAGCAGCTACATTTCCCCCTTCGGTACCGGGACGGAAAAGCTGGAAAAAATCTGTCATGCAGTCTTTCCCAAGGCAAGAATTCTTCGTATGGACGGAGATACCACAGGGAAAAAGGGAAAATACGAAGAAATTTTACAGGACTTTGCCGAGGAGAAGGCGGATATTCTTTTGGGAACCCAGATGATTGTAAAAGGACATGATTTTCCGAAAGTTACTTTGGTGGGGATTATGGCGGCAGAGCAGCTGTTTTTTCAGTCGGATTTTCAGGCCAGGGAATATGCCTTTCAGATTCTGACCCAGGCAGCAGGTCGGGCAGGCCGGGGAAAGCTTCCCGGAGAAGTCTTGATTCAAAGCTATCGTCCCGAGGAGGAAGTGCTGGAGCTGGCTTTGGAACAGGACTACTTTGCTTTTTATCAATCGGAAAAGAAGTTTCGGAAAAGACTGGAATATCCCCCCTTTGCCAGAATGCTGGCCATCCAATGCAGCTATCAGGAGGAAGAGTTTTTAAGTCTGATGCTGGATAAGACCATCAAAAGAATACAGGGGGAATTGGAGGAGGAGAAGGCGGAGTTATTCGGTCCCTTCCCTGCCACCATTTATAAGCTAAAGGATAATTTTAGGAAAATCATCTATATTAAGCAAGAATCCCATGATATAATCATTCGATTAAGAAATCTATTTGTTGAGGAGCTTCGAAAAGAGGATAAACGCTCTTTGATTCAGCTCCAGTTTGATCTTTTATAGAGAGGGTAGAGTTTATGGCAATTCGCAGCATCCGTACCATCGGAGACTCCATTTTGGAAAAGAAGTGTAAAGAAATTAAGGAAATGACGGATAAAACCAGAGATTTGATTCAGGATATGTTTGAAACCATGTATGACGCCAACGGTGTTGGATTGGCGGCTCCTCAGGTGGGGATTTTAAAGCAGCTTTTTGTGGTGGATATCGGAGACGGTGTTCGCTATGTATGCATTAATCCTAAAATCGAAGCTGTGGGAGAGGAAGAGCAGTGCGGAGAAGAGGGCTGTCTTTCCGTTCCGGGAAAGGAAGGAAAGGTTACCCGCCCCATGAATATCCATGTGGAGGCTTTGAATCAGAACATGGAGCCCTTTAGCTTGGATGCTTCCGGCTTTTTGGCCAGAGCCTTCTGTCATGAGTATGATCATCTTCAGGGAGTCCTGTATACGGAGAAGGTAGAGGGAGATTTGGAAGATGTTCAATATGAAGAACTGGAAGAGGAGGAAATGATTTGAGAATCGTGTTTATGGGAACCCCGGACTTTGCAGTGAAGGGGTTAGAGGCCATACATCAGGCCGGACATGAGATTCTCTTGGTGGTCAGTCAGGAGGATAAAGCAAAGGACAGGAAGGGAAATCTCCTTAAGACGCCGGTAAAGCAGGCAGCGGAA
>CALIEL010000144.1 GCA_938022235.1 Oribacterium parvum | reverse complement strand
AAAAGCTTTGCTAAAAAAGTCCGTATTCCCTCTTGCAAATCATTTCCCGCAATAGGAATCTCTGAAACTCTTTGGTTTAAATCATCATAAAAACTTTTCAAGAGAAGAAGCACACTCTCCAACCCCTTTGCAAAATCTTCCCCCTGAACCAGATGGATATTCTTGGTAAAAACGGATACCAGCAAGGAACCTAAAAAGACTAAAAAAAGTAAAATCAAAAGGTAGCAAAGCAGGATGCCCAGGTTTTTTCGAAGCTTTTCTTTTTGTTTGAAAAGCGGAATTTTCCCCAGAAATCTTTCCAGCATGGAACATAAGGGACTGAGCAAATAGGCCAGTGCAAAGCCTAAGAGCAGAGGAGAGGTGACCTGAGATAACCAGGAAAAATGCGCTGTCCATAAAGAAGGGAGACCTTCCAAATGATCCACTACCCGACTCCCAAGATGATACAGGAGGGCCGTCAGCAATACATATACCGAAATCATCAGGTATTTTTTATTCCATAAATCTTTCCAATTCATTTCTATATTTCCTACTTCCCTACTCTTCTACGCTCTTTACTTTAACTACGCTTTTCACTTTAGCTACTTTCTTTACTTGAACCGCGCGTTTACTTTAACTGCTGTCATTGCTTGAACTGCGCCTTTCCCTCTAAGCACTGTTCTCCCGAAACCGCCGGCTTTGTTCCGGCTATTCTGTTTCCTTATCTTGTTCGAACAAAAATTCTGCCGTTTGCCTTTGGCACATGTCCTGCCCCTACAAAGAATACCAAGGTCAGGATGGTTACCACATAGGGAATCATGGAGAGCAGGTGAGGAGATACCATATTTCCGGATCCAAGCAATGCACGAAGACCGTTACACAGTCCGAAAATCAGGCAGCCCAGGAAGGTTCCCTGGGGCGTAAATTTTCCGAAAATCACCGCCGCAATGGCGATAAATCCCTGTCCCACAATAACGGAGGGGCGGAACTGGGATACGGTAGCCAAGGTCACAAAGGCTCCTCCCAGGCCGGACAAAAAGCCGGAAAGAATCACCGCAATGTAGCGAACCTTATAGACATTGATTCCCAAGGTTTCACAGGCCCAGGGGTGTTCTCCTGCTGCCCGAAGCCGCATACCGTAACGGGTTTTAAAGAAAATAAACCAAAGCAAAAGCACCAAAAGAAAGCTAAGATAAGCCACGGAATAAGTGCTTACCACATTGTACAGGAAGGAACCTGAAGCAAACTTCCCTTCAAACATCTTCGGAAGCTTTGCGGATAAATCCAAAGCCGGTGTGTCCGAAGAATTGTCAAAAATCGCCTTGCAAAGGAAAACTGCAAAGCCCGGTCCGACAAAGTTAATGGCCGTTCCCGCAATGGTTTGATCCGCATGAAGGGACACACAAACCACCGCATGAATCAAACCAAGAAGGGCTCCGGCACATCCTCCCGCAAAAAATCCCAGCCATCCGTTTCCGGTAAAATAGGCCACACAGGCTCCTACAAAGGCGCCCAGAGTCATCATTCCTTCGATTCCGATATTTACCACACCGGAACGCTCGGAGCAACAAGAACCAAGCCCTGCCAAGAGGAGGGGTGGCGTAGAAATCAAAACCGCATTTAACAGTAATCCCAGATCATTCAGCATGGCTCTCTCCCTTCTTTTGGAATCCTCTCTGTACCAGATTTTTAATCACCGGCGTGATGGCGATGAAAATGATGATGGTTCCCATGATAATGCTTACCACTTCCGCAGGAACATCCACCGTTGTTAATTTGTTTCCGCCATACTTCATGGCGCCATAGAAAAGGCCGGAGAAAATGCAGCCAAGGGGATGGGTTCCTCCAATCAGCGCCACCGTAATGCCCTGGAAGCCATAGCCCTCCTGGGCGGCAAACATGGAGACACGTTCAGACATACCCAGGATTTGCACTGCTCCACCAAGACCTGCCAGAATACCGGATAAGGACATAGACACAAGGAAAACTCTCTTGGAATTGATTCCCCCATACTCCGCAGCACTGCGGGAATAGCCCACCGCCCGAAGCTGATAGCCAAAAGTGGTTTTGCTCAGAATGAACCAGATCAGAAAGGCAAAAAGCAAAGCCAAAGGCACTCCGGCATGAAGCTCCGCTCCTCCCGCAAAGGGGATAAAAGCCTGGGGAATCTTCATGGAGGCGGTCGCTAAAATATTCTTACTGGCCTATGCTCCCTGGTCGGTATGAATCGTCTTTAAATTCACCACATAGTTGGAAAAATAGAAAGCAATCCAGTTAAACATAATATAGGAAAGCACCTCATTGATACCCTTTTTCACCTTGAGAAGGCCTACCAAAAAGCCCCAAAAAGCGCCGGCAAGAGCCGCTACCACAAGGCAGAGAAGCACATGGAGGGGCGCAGGCAAAGGAAATAAAATGCCCACCACAACAGCTGCCAAACTGCCCATCACAAACTGGCCCTCTGCGCCGATATTAAAAATTCCGGTACGGAAGGAGAAAGCAACGGACAGACCTGTGAAAATCAGGGGAGCTCCGTAAATGATGCTGTAAAACATAAACTTAGGCTTACCAAAAACACCCTGATACAATTTTCCGTAGGCCTTCACCGGGGAAACCCCGATGGCCTGCAATAAAACAGCCCCTACCAAAAAGCCGATGGCGATGGAAAGAAGGGTGTAAAGCAATGAACTCTTTAATATTTTCTCTTTCATACTTACTCCTTTC
>CALIEL010000143.1 GCA_938022235.1 Oribacterium parvum | reverse complement strand
AGAGGGTTCAGTATTTCGTAAGATTGCCGGCGTAGTGATTTGCGTAGTAGCAATGACAGCCGGATCTGCACTTCTGATGTGGATTGGTGAAAGAATCACGGACAAGGGAGTGGGAAATGGTATTTCCCTGGTTCTTTTGTTCAATATCTTATCCTCCGTTCCACAGGATTTTCTCACACTCTATGAGAGATTCATTATGGGAAACAACACTGCGAAGATGGTAGTAGCAGCCATTATCATTGCTGCGGCAATCTTCTGTATGGTGGCGTTTACCGTAGTTCTACAGGATGCAGAAAGAAGAATCCCGGTGCAGTATAGTAGAAGAGTACAGGGAAGAGGACTTGTTGGCGGACAGCAGTCTCAGATTCCGTTAAAGGTAAATACGGCAAGCGTTATGCCGGTAATCTTTGCTTCCTCCTTAATGACCATGCCGGTGGTTATCGGACAGATTATAAGGGTGGATCAAAGCTCTATTGTAGGACAGATCATCATGGGATTAAATTCCGGTTCCTGGGCAAACCCCAATGCACCGATTTATTCCTTAGGTTTAGTTCTCTACATTGCCCTACTGTATTTCTTTGCTTACTTCTATACTTCTATTTCCTTTAATCCATTGGAAGTAGCAAACAATATGAAGAAGCAGGGTGGTTTCATTCCCGGAATCAGACCGGGAAAGCCGACCAGTGATTATCTGGAAGGTATTCTTCGATATATCATCTTTATCGGAGCCACCGGACTGGCTATTATTGCATTAGTTCCCATTATCATTTCAGGCGTATTTAACGTCAGCAGAATTTCCTTCTCCGGAACTTCCTTAATCATCATCGTAGGTGTTGTTTTGGAAACCTTGAAGGCTATCGATTCTCAAATGGTAATTAGAAACTACAAAGGATTTTTAGACAACTAATCTATAGCCTCCTTAGTTTACTAAGGAGGCTCATAGTGGTTTATCCCATCATGAAAGAGGCCCATATTGAAGATTATCATGTTAGGAGCGCCTGGTGCGGGAAAAGGAAGCCAGGCAAGTCGTATTTCTAAGGTTTACGGTTTACCCCATATTTCCACCGGAGACATCTTCCGTGCAAATCTTAAAGGGGAAACGGAGCTTGGTTTAAAGGCAAAGGCATATATGGATCACGGAGAACTGGTTCCCGATGAAATTACCATTGCGATGCTTCTGAACCGTTTGGAAGAAAAGGATTGTGAGAAGGGCTATATCCTGGACGGATTCCCCAGAACCATTCCTCAGGCTGAAGCTTTAGAGAATGCACTGGCTCCCAAAGGAGAAAAGATTGATCTGGCATTGGACGTTGAAGTACCGGATGATGTGATTATTCACAGAATGGCCGGCCGCAGAACCTGTCCCCATTGTGGCGCGATTTTCCATTTGGAAACCTTAAAGCCGAAAAAAGAGGGAATTTGCGATAACTGCGGTGAGCATCTTGTGCAGAGAAAAGATGATGAAGAAAATACGGTGAAAAATCGTTTAAAGGTTTATCATCAGAGTACCGAACCATTGATTTCCTTCTATAAGAAAGAGGGAATCCTGGAAGAGATTGACGGAACAAAAGATTTAGAAACGGTATTTGCAAGGGTAAAGGAAATCTTAAGCCAAGTGGAAAGGAAAATCCATGATTGAGATTAAGTCCAAAAGAGAAATTGAACTGATGCGGGAAGCAGGCAAAGTTCTTGCAGAAGTACATGAGAAGGTAGGAGAGGCGGTAGCCCCGGGAAAGAGCACCTACGAACTGGATAAGTACGCAGAGGAGCTCATCCGAAAAGCAAAATGTACTCCAAGCTTTCTTCATCTCTATGACTTTCCGGCAGCTTGTTGCGTATCCGTGAATGAGGAGTTGATTCACGGAATACCGGAGAAGACAAGGATTTTAAAAGAGGGAGACATCGTTTCCTTTGATATCGGAGTAAATTACAAGGGCTATCACAGCGATGCCGCAAGAACTTGGGCGGTGGGAGAAATCGCTCCCAATGCCAAAAGACTGGTGGAAACTTGTAAAGAATCCTTTTTCCGGGGAATCGAAAATGCGGTTCCCGGAAATCATTTAAATGATATTTGCGGAAGCATCGGAGATTATGTAGAAGCTCATGGCTACGGCGTAGTTACCCAGTATGTGGGACACGGCATCGGCCATCAGGTACACATGGATCCGGAAGTACCCAACTATCGTATGAAGAAGAAAGGCCCGAAGCTACAGGCAGGGATGACCCTGGCCATAGAGCCCATGATTACGGAAGGAAATCCTGCGGTCAGGGTTTTATCCAATGATTGGACGGTGGTTCCCTTGGATGGTAAGCTTACGGCACATTATGAAAATACAATTTTAATCACAGACAACGGACCGGAAATCCTAAGTCTATCGAAAGGATGAATTGAGTATGTCGAAATCAGATGTAATCGAAATTACAGGTAAGGTAATCGAGAAGTTACCAAATGCCATGTTTCAGGTTGAACTGGAAAACGGGCATCAGGTATTGGCTCATATTTCCGGAAAATTAAGAATGAACTACATTCGTATTTTACCGGGAGATAAGGTGACTATTGAGCTTTCTCCCTATGACTTATCAAAGGGAAGAATTATCTGGAGAGATAAGTAGGGTTTCGCTTTACATTTCAAGACTGTTTTGCTAGAATGATACGGCAACTCTGTTCAAATTCGTAAAGGAAAGGGGAATTTTACTTATGAAAGTAAGATCATCAGTAAAACCGATCTGCGAAAAATGCAAAGTAATCAAGCGAAAGGGCTCCATCAGAATTATCTGTGAAAACCCTAAGCATAAGCAGAGACAAGGTTAATTAACAGGAGGAAATCAAAGATGGCTCGTATTGCAGGTGTAGATTTACCTAGAGAGAAGCGAATCGAAATCGGTTTGACTTACATCTACGGAATCGGAAGACCCTCAGCAGACAAGATCCTTGCAGAAACCGGCGTGAATCCGGACACAAGAGTAAAGGATTTAACTGACGATGAGGTAAAGACTCTGGCGACCTATATTGCAGAACACCAGATGGTAGAAGGTGACCTTCGTAGAGAGATCGCTTTAAACATCAAGCGTTTGCAGGAAATTGGTTGCTACAGAGGAATCCGTCACAGAAAGGGACTTCCCGTAAGAGGTCAGAAGACTAAGACCAATGCAAGAACCCGTAAGGGACCAAGAAAGACCGTTGCTAACAAGAAGA
>CALIEL010000142.1 GCA_938022235.1 Oribacterium parvum | reverse complement strand
AAGATCCTTAATATCACTCTTAATACTCTGCGTATCAACAATTGAATCTTCGCCCAGCTGATGAAATTTTTCTTTGTCTTTAATTGTATAATCTTGATTATCATCATATTTCTTAGTAATCAATCGTATCATTTTACGTCTTAAAAATTTCTCGCCTTTTATATTTGATTTTTCTTTTATCCATGCAATAGTTAATATCGCAAGCATCACAAAGCCAATATATCCCAAAATTGGATACATAATAGACACTAATTCTTTAAAGCCCATAAAGGATAACGCATATCCTATTACTACAGTACCAATCAAAATGGGATAGAAACGCTTAGGATTGTCGGAAGAGAAGCGTTTTGCCAATGCATAGAATAAGCTGAAAGCTGTATTAAAAATTAGCCCATAGATGACAAAAGCATATATTAGCGAAAAAATGGGGTGAATCTGTTCAGCGATTGCTAACATGGGCATATCAACTGTAGAAGCTAGTTTAACATTTGCATATAAGACACAAGTTACAACAGTAATAATAATGCTAACGCCAAGACCGCCCAAAATACCGCTTTTCTCTGCCACACCAATCCTCATAATGGATCCGCCTAGTACAAAAGCCATGGGGACTGCCGTCATTACCGCAAGTGCAAAATAATTTAGTAAAGAAATCCATACATTTGGCATTGGACTAGGGATTGTGGCTGAAATTGCTTCTAATTCATCGAAATCAAAGCTCCGATTTGTAAAAGTGTGGACTGCAATAATTATAATCATGATAAAAACTATGGGTGTAAATATCCCAAGTACACCAGTAATTTTTTCGAAATCAAGAAAGCTGACAATGATTATTAGTGCAGCACACAACAATCCTCCTGCCCAAAATGGGAGACCGAACTGCTGATTAAGGTTTGAACCGGCTCCGGCAATCATAACTAAACCGACTACAAAGCAAGAAACGATTAAAGCTATATCAAGGATTTTATTCGTAATCGGTCCGGCTATTTGTGAAAGAACTTCAGAGTGATCATTAGATCGGAAATAACTGCCTAGCGTAATGATAATTTTACCAAAAACTACACTTATGATACCAAGAACAATGGTTCCTATAATCCCCCACTTACCAAAACTGACAAAGTATTGCATCAAGTCCTGACCGGAGGATAATCCGGCACCGATAACAACTCCAACATAAGCCAATGAAATATTTAAAATTCTTTTTAACACCTTTTCTCTCCTTACTACTATATATACAAACTACGATTCCTCTTTCTCCAACAGCGCCACCACCTCGCAATTATTGGTTCTGGGAAACATATCTACAGCACATAACTTTTGTACCTTATATCCGGCATTTTGTAAAGCTTCCAAGTCTCTGGCCAGGCTTTTTGGCTTACAAGCCACATAGACCAGTCGCTTCACTCCGTAGGAAATGATTTTTTCCAAGGCCTTCTTATGCATCCCGTCTCTTGGAGGATCCACAATAATAAAATCCGGATAGGGAAGCTCTGTTTCCCCCTGCCCTGCCTCCAGCACCTTCAGCACATCTCCGGCATAGAAGATACAGTTCTCCACCTGATTTTCCTTGGCATTTTCCTTGGCGGCCTCCACTGCCTCCTCCACGATTTCCACCCCGATGGCCTGCTTTGCCACCTTACTCATCAGCTGGGTAATGGTGCCGGTTCCGGAATAAAGGTCGTAAATCACAGGTTTCTCCTCTGCATTTTCGGAAAAGCTGGAGTACTCCTGCACCTTGGCATAGAGCTTTTCTGCACCTAGAGTATTGGTTTGGAAGAAGGAAAATGGCGTGATTTTAAAGTTTAAACCAAGCAGTTCCTCGTAAAAATAGTCTTTTCCGTAGAGAGCCTCTGTTCCGTCGTTAATTACCGCATCCGCCAAGCTGTCATTTTTCGTATGCAAAATACCCGCATAGCTTCCCTCCAACTTTCCTTCCTTTTCCAAGGAAAGAAGTCTATCTTTCCAACCGCTTAAAATCTTTTCTTCCTCTTCCCTTGGAAGCTGGGTACTATGCACCAGAGAGAGTAAAATCTCTCCCGTCTTCTCCGCCCTTCTGATTAAGAGATGCCGAAGATAGCCCTCATGGCGCTTTTTATGGTAGTATCCCAGACCTTTTTCTTGAAAATACAGCCTTGTAGCCAGTAAAATCTCTCCCATATCCGGATGGGGCAGGCGACAGTCTTCCGTATTTAAAATGTTAAAAAAGCTTCTTTTTTGGTGTAATCCCAAGCAAAGATGACCATCCTTTTCCTGATCCCCAAAGGAAAATTCCATCTTATTCCGATAGGCCTCCTTCTTTGGAGAGGAAATGATACCCTCAAAAAGATAGTCTCCCTGAATCACCGGATTAAATAAGTCTCGAATCTCCTGCTCCTTTTTCGCCACTTCCTCTTCATAGGGAATTTCCTGATAAAAGCAGCCGCCGCACCGATCCTGATTTTGGCACCAGTGCTTTTCCTGCTGCACAGCCTCCTCTGTTTTGCTATTTGTATTTTCTTTTTCCATTTCTCCTGACCTCTTTCTGCTGACCCTTTCTGAAAGGAAACTATCCTCTACTCTCTCCCATAAAAAAAGAGGCTACTGCCTCTTTTTCTTTCGCTCAAAGCACTATGCAATAAGATTATTCCTCTTCCAGATAATCTTCATCCTCTAAATCATCGTAGTCCTCGTAATCCTCCAGATAATCCGGAGCAAGCAAACGATATACGCCGTAAGCCAATCCGCAAAAAGCGATGATTCCACCGATGATGGCCAGTACGGTACAAATCTTTTTCTTCATATCTTCTCCTTCTTTCTGCTTCTCTCTTAAGCCAATGGCATATTGAAAATCATTGCTTAATGCTCTTGCATCTTCTGTGAACTTCTTAGCTCTATCTCTGAAAGCTTCTACATTCCACTGTTCCATATTTTTATCCTTTCCCCAAAAACTTTCTCTTAAGTATAAAGATTCTTGGGTAAAAAAGCAAGTCTTCTCTAAGGATACGAGGCTTTTTCTCTTCAACGGTACATAACTATTTCTGTAGGATACAGCATTTTTTCTTTATGGGCACAGGGCTTTTCCACCTTACTTCAGTACCCAGTTTCCATCCGCCATAACGAAGTTCTTCTCCACACCCAGCTTATTCATCCAGAATTTGGTCAAAGCCACGGTATAGCTTTCCTGGTCTTCAGTGAAGGCATCCTTACGTTTGTTCCAAAGTTCCTGAGAGCTGGGCCATAAAGCATATCTGGGATTCACTGCGCTATAGAAGGCAAAGGATCCGCCATGCTGTCCGTGATGAGCCATCTGCACGATATCCGCCTTAAGCTTATCGGCACCTCTTTCTTCCATCAGTTTCCCTGCCGCTTCATAGGGAAGGTCTCCGGTAATCAGAAGCTTCTTTCCATTAATGGTAATCATATAGCAAACGGAGCTGTTGTTTCCTGAGTCGATAGGAATGGAATACGGGGTGTTCAAAACCTCTACTGCCACATTGCCATAGGTGAAGCTGGTTCCTGCAGGGGAGCTTTCATGGCGCTTTGCACTGTCGTACTGGGCCAGGTCTTCCATAATTTCCTTCATCATGGGAATACGGTGAGCCGGCTCATACTGCTCATAGAAGGCCAATGGTGCAAAGCCGTAGTAAATCTGTCCCGGGTCAATGTTGTAATAATCCGGATGACCTTCCTTCTTCTGTTGCTCAAGGATTACCGCAAGGGCACCTACATGGTCTTCATGAGGATGGGTAAGGAGCCAAGCTGCTACCTTTCCCCCTCTGTCCTTAATGTATTTTGCAAGGTAGGGAGCATTGGTCTTTAAACCACCGTCCACTACGATTAAGCTGCCGTCATTGCTCTCAATTACAATGGAAATCTGCTGTCCGCTTTGCTCTCCCTTAATCATGGTAATGCTGGCGCCGCCCAAACCGATGGTACTGTCGGTATAAGTTGGGGTAGTGCTACCGTTTTGCACATTTAAAGGAGCATTGCTTGTAGTAGCGCCCTGGGTACTGCTCTCGGAGGAGGTTCCTGCATTAGCCGCGCTATTGCTTGCTGTACCGTTACTTGCTGTACTGTTGCTAACTGTAGAACCGTTGTTAGCCGCCCGGGTTAAGGAAGCATCCTGCCAAGGCGCCTTGGGGCTTCCGGAAGCCTGCTGATTTACGCCATGAACCACGTTGGGAAGCGCTTCTCCCTGAATGGTACCGTTACTGTACTCATCCGCAAAAGCCTGTCCGTGGAAAGCCAAAGTTCCACTTAATAACAATGCCACTGCTAAAGCTTTTTTCTTCATTTTAACTCCTTTGCCATGAAAAACTTGAATTCTCCTTTGCTGCCACAGTCAAGCTATACTCTTTTGCAATAAGGGCCGCAAACATATCGAAAATAGTCTCTTTTACGAAGACAGATTATCTCTCCCAAAGGTTACAAATCCTTCCTCATAGAAAGCAAGAATTTTCCCTATCTGTCTCAAACAGCATACTTCTAAAACCGCTTTGTTTACTGCCGAACACCTTCTGCGTTGATAGTGTAGCCATCCTGCACGGTATCCTTCAGCATAGCGCCTGCAGGAACACCTTCCTTATTCACATTCAGGAAATACCACTTATCTCCGATATTCTGCCATCCGCTAAGCATTGCACCGTTCTCCGGCTGGAAATAGTACCACTGTCCGTTGATTTCCTGCCAACCGCTGAGCATCTTTCCCTGTCCCTCGGCCTTCGGCTCCAAATAATACCACTGATTATTTAAAAATGCCCATCCGCTAAGCATCGCACCGGCACTTGCTGCATTTTGATCCAAGTAGTACCACTGCTCACCAATCTTTCTCCAGCCGGTAAGCATTTTTCCATCCTCATCGAAGAAATACCACCGGTCTTTAATCTGCTTCCAGCCCTTGGAAAGCTGACCGTTCTCCTCAAAATACCAGTCTTCTCCGTTCTGTCTCCAGCCTAAAACCGCACCGGAGGGGCCTCCGGAAGCATTACTGCTGTCCTCGTTATTTCCATAGTAATCATTGGAAGGCCTCTTCTTATTGTCCTGAGCCTTCTCTGCCGCAGTCTTCTTCTTTTTCTTGGCACTGTATTCCTTGAAGCTTCCCTTGCTGATGCCCTTTGCTTTCAGGGTAATCAGGTTGAAAATGTAGCCATCATCGGAATACTCTCCGTCCACATCTCCGGAGGGCTCCACATACTGAGAATCCGCAATATACTGAGCCAAATCATCCTTCTTGTCATACTTTGCTCTTACAGCGATATGATCAAATTCCTTTCCGTTTTCAGAATAGGACTTCACGTTAATGCTGGTACCGTTTACGGACTTCTTCGCTACCTTGTCGTCTCCGTTTTTTGTGGTGTAATAAATAACCACATCATAACCGGAAGCGTAATCCACCTTTCCCCAACGAATCAAAGTTCCGTCCTGGGTAAAGTTTGTCGGCTCCTTCAAAATAGTGAAGGGATAGGCATTTGCCTTAAGCTTAATGCTTGTCTTGGACTTCTCGGTTACCGCCATCTCATAAGCGCCTCGAACCTCTACCACGGTATTGTCATCAAAGACATTTCCCCCCTCCGCCTTCACGGAAATGGTATAGGTATAGGGCTTCTTTGGAGAGCCCTGATTCTTTCCGTCAATGGAAAATCCGGAAACCTCATAGCCGCTGTCCATCGCCACAGCCTCAGGCTTGGCATAGGTCTTTCCGGACTCCAGCTCCAAATCCTCACTGGGACTGATGTCGATTTGCACACGGCTTACCGGCTTATCCTCCGCAAATGCAGGAATGCTCCATAGAGCACACATTGCCAGCCCCAAAAGCAGAGCCTTCTTTCCTGCTGTTTTGAAAAAGCTATCTTTTTTCTTTAGCATAGTATTATCCTCTTTCTTATTTTTTATTCTCTTTCGGATTTAACGCTTTTTCTTTCAACATCTTAATTCCCTTTCGGATTGTACGTTCTTTCTTTAAGCCTATGATTTCCTTCTAAGTTTCACACTTTTTCCGGAAACGTCTTATTCCTTAAGAGAAGCCTTACTTTCCCTTATCTTCATCGGCGATAGTAGAGTATTGTATTATCTTTAGGAAAACCGCTCACCGGAAGCTTTGTTCTATCTTTTGTAAACTACTCACCGGAAGCTTTATTCTATCTTTTGTAAATTACTCACCGGGAGCTTTGTATTCTTAAGGAAGCCATGCACCGGAGGCATCAAAACGGTAGTCCACTCCGTTAATGTTTCTCGTGGTATCCGCTACCATCGCGCCGGAATCCTCCATATAATACCATACACTATTGAGATTTCTCCAGCCGGTTCGCATTGCGCCGTCCTCGGAAAGCCAATACCATTTTCCGGAGACCTTCTGCCAGTTCTTGGCCATTGCCCCGCTGTCCTTCAGGAAGTACCAGTTTCCGTTATCTTTGATCCAGCCGCTACGCATTGCGCCCTGGTCATCTAAGAAATACCAGCTGTTTTGATCCTTCACCCAGCCGGTCTGCATATTTCCGTCGGAATTCATAAAGTACCACTTATCCGATACCTTTTTCCAACCGGTAACAGCCTTTCCGCCTTCCTTATACTGCCACTTTCCGGGAGTATTTTGCACCCAACCGTTTTCCACGGAAGCCTGAGATTCTGCTTCAGGCCCTCCGGTGCTGATGGTACTGTTTTCTTCTTTATTAAGGCTTGTATTGCCTCCATTGGAAGAGTTGTTTCCGGAAGCGCCGCCGGAATTGTTTCCATTCTTATTGCCGCCGTTCTTTCCGGAATTTCCGTTATTGGAGGAATTATTGGAAGAATTCCCGCCATTTTGGGAGCTGTTCCCGGAAGTGCCGCCGGACTTTCCGGCATTTTTCTCAGAAGGGTTGCCCCCGCCGTAAGCCTTCCAGGAAAATTCCGTGGTAACCAGTCCTTTAATGCCTCGCACCACACCCTTTTCACTGGACTGCCAAATGGTAGTTGCACTTCCCTCTACCGGACGATACACCCGATCCAAGGGATAAGCCGCAAACCACACATCATAGGGCAAATCCGATAAATTCATGTGCTTGGTAAGCCAGGTTTTATTGGCATAGACCATGGGAATAAAGCCTGCATCCTTCACCTTCTTACAATAGGCGTTGGTCATAGCGGTAAGCCCTTCCTTCGTAAGACCGTCGGAAAGCATGGAACTTACTTCCAGATCATAGGCCACCGGATATTCAAACTTATAGGGCTTAATCTTCTTTACGGTAAGCTTGGCCTCTGCCAAGGCATCGTCCATATTTTTTGCGGTAGAGCAAAGGTAGGCTCCCACCTTGATTCCGGCCTTCTGGGCTCCCTTGACATTTTCATCAAAATAGGCGTCTTCCTTGGTGCCGTAGGCGATTCGAATCATGACAAAGTCCAGTCCGTCCTTCTTCGCCGCATCCCAGTCAATGGGGCCGTTCTCATTCTGAAACCTGGAAACCTCGGTTCCCTTCTCCAGATACTTTAAATCGGAGCCGTCCGCATTGGTATAACCGTACCAACCGGAGTAATCCAAAGCCCCCGAAGTGGTGCTGCTCTGGCTCGTACTGCTCTGCGTACTGCTTGTTGTACTGCTTCCTGTGCTGTTCCCTGCATTTTTTCCAAAACTGTCCCCGGGGCCTGCGGCATAGCTTACACTCTGTCCGCAAATAAGGCTCAAAGACAAGACAGTCAGGACGGCGACTCTTCGCCCTTTCTTCTGAAATTCCATACTTCCTCCATCATCTTTAACTTCGCTAGCTTATCAGCTTTTCAAGGGCAAATGCAATACCGTCCAGAGAACTGTAAGAGTTTTTCAGAATTCAGTAAGACTTTCCGAAAAAATCCGGATACAAAAAGCCCCGGGACGCTGATAAGCTCAGCATTCCGGGGCTTTTTGCCGCATTTGCCACTTTCGTGGACTTTTTTATCACACACATTCTACTAAGAGAACTTGATAACTATTTGAGGGGATAATTTTCTTAGGAATTTTATCCTTGTGATAGTAATATCGGCGGTATGATATAGAGTATAAGCGATTTTCTTATTTTTTAAAGAAAAATATTTTTATACGAACCTTCTAATGGATTTTATAGGCTTGTAGGTTGCAGATTCAATGGTTACACCGGAGCGGGAATTCAATGCGGAAAGCATTCTTCCGTTTCCTAAGTAGATTCCTACATGGCCTGCATAAGCCAAAACATCACCGGGAATCGCATTTGCCAAAGAGCCCACATTGGTTCCCAAGGTTCCAATCTCCGCAGAGGAATGGGGAAGGCCGATACCGAAGTGTCCGAAGATTCCCATCAAGAAGCCGGAACAGTCCGATCCGTGAAGAAGGCTTACTCCGCCGTAACGATAAGGTCTGCCGATATACTGGGTTGCATAATCTACAATCTGCTGACTTCTGCTGACAGTATCTCCCACCAAAACATCGTCGGAAAATAAAGAAGTAGACTGATCCTCCTGAGAAATGATAGCTCCTTCCTCGGAAAATACCAAAAGCTCCTCTTCCTTTGGACTTGCAGAAGCTGTAAAAGCAGTGCTCATGCTCAAACTCATCAGAGCAAGGGCAAGGGCTAAGCCTTTCTTTCCAAATTTAAGAGCGCTTCTTCTCATTCCTTTACGATTCGCTTTTCCTAAATTCCCCTTTACGGAATTTCTCTCTTCTGTTTTGTTGTTCTTTACTGTAAAATTCGCTTCCTGCATAAACTCTCCTTTTGGGTTTGTGTTACAGTTTGCCATTTTAGGGAGAAAATGTGGCGAAAATAAAAACACAAGATGAAGATTCACTAACGCATTCTTACAAAACTGCCTAGTGTTTTTACATTTTCATCCCGTGTTTTTTACGAAATTCTGACATTTTCTTATTTTGGAAGCATTTTTACGCTTCTTTGGTAAAATGGTTCCATTTTTTTAGTCATAAGAAAATTTCTTCTTAACAATTTTTCTTTTCTTTGATTCCATGCTTTTCTCTTTTTTTATTCCTTGCTTTTTATCTCCCTTAAACTTTACTTTTCTTCTCTCTTTATTCTTTGCTTTTATTCTCTAAATCCCGCTCTTCTTCCGCCTTTTCACCGCTTGGGGTATAGCCAATCCACTTCTCGGAAAAATGCACGTCGAAGAAATGAATAATCGGTCCCAGGAAAAGGGCGGAAACCAAGGTTCCGATTCCTACCAATCCTCCGGTAAGGTAGGTGCCAAGAGCTGCCAAACCGTCTGTTAACATTCTGCATCCGTAATAATGCTTCTTGGTCTTGTCCCTTAAGCCCAAGGAAAGGTAATCATAGGGCGCAACCCCCAGATCCGCCGTCTGGTACAGAGAAACGCCAAAGGAGGTTACCACCACCGCAAGGCTTACCCAAATCAGCTGCACCGCCAAACCCTGCTCCTCCGCATATCCGAAGTGCTTTGTAAATATTTCATAGAAGAAAGTCACGATATAGCCTATCAAAATGCCGTTGGCAAAGGTTCCCGCACCGATATACTTTCGACCGAAGGCAAGCTGAACCATGAAAAACAGCACATTGGCGATCATGTTTTGCTGTCCCAAAGAAATTCCGAAAATTTCCGCCAAACGCATATTCAAGGCGGAAATCGGATCATTTCCCAGATGCGACTCTTTAAACAAAGCGATACCGATGGAAATCACCAGTACACCCAAAAGCATCCCGATATATCTTCTCACCATAATATTTTTACTTTGCATAGCCACCCCTTTTCTATACCACTCTATATTCTGCATTGCACACTGTGCTGAGTTTTCTTGTAAGGACATTATTCTAAACAATTTTCCTTTTATTATCCAGCTTTTTTATCATTATTTTTCTTATGCCCCGGGAGGAAAAAATAATGATACAGACACCCCTCGGAAAAAAAAATACGGTTTCTAAAAATGCAAAAAAGTGTAGTTAACGAAAGCCCTAAGCCTCCGATAACTACACTCTTACTTACTTCCTTACTTACTTCCTTACTTCCTTACTTTCTTTCTCTTATGGATGAACCACTATCGGGCATCCCTTCTGGATTTTGGCAAAAAGCTCTGCCGCCTTGTTCTTCGGCAGATTGATGCAGCCGTGGGAACCATTCTTCACATAAATGTTTCCACCGAACTTGGAACGCCAAGTCGCATCATGTAAACCGATGTTTCCGTTAAAGGGCATCCAATAGGACACAGGAGCCTCATATTCCGGCTTTCCGTCCACCATCTTTCCCTTCAGGGTTCTGTTGGTTTCCTTTCCTTTTAGGAAGAATACACCACTAGGGGTAGCACGATCCTCGGTAAGCATCCCGGTTACCGTAGGGCTCTCCCAGGTCAATGCGCCATTTTCATAGTAATACACATGCTGCAATCCCAGATCAATCTCCAGGAAAGTATTTCCAAACTGGGGCTGGGCATACTGTGCAGGCCTATAAGCATAAACCGGCTCTCTCTCCTGGCTTTGCAGGGAAGAAATGGCATCCCGTAACGCATCCCTTTCCGCCGCCACGTTGATGTGTAAGCCATAGGGGGTATTCATGGCAATGTCTTTTCCGCTGGCAGAATGGAAGGACACGGTGTTTCCAAGATTTCCGTACTTATTTTCCAAGGACTGGGCATAAGCCAGAAGCTTATCTTCATCAAAGCTTAGTCCGGAAGCGTTCACGCCGGTAACCATTTCCTGCAGCTGCTCTCCCGTCAAGCTTTCCTTATTTCCCAAAATATTGGTAACAATCGTCACGGAAGAGAGCTTATTCATGGCATCCACCTTGCCCTCTAAATCCGCCTTTCTCTGGGTAATTGCATCATAGATTCCCTCATCGGACAGCTGAATCGTGTTCTCTCCTCTTTGCAGGGCTCTTTCCACCCTTGCCCAAAGTCTGTCCCAGTTCAGGGAATTTCCTTCCTGTTCCGGAATAATGGTGTAGACTCCGTTTTCCTTCACCACGCTGGCGGTTCTGGTCTCCTTGGCATCCTTTACCATAGAAAGCGCTTCCAGCTTTTCCTTCAATTTCACGGTGTCATAGCTTGCGGTACTGCCTTCCAAAGAATAATCGATTCTTTGGTCCGGGCTTCCCTGGGCTCCACTTTCCGCTTCCTTCTGTAAAATTTCCGGAAGATTGCTAGCTGCCTGTAAATGATAGTCGATATCCTTTCCGGAAATCTCCTCCGTTTTTTCTCTTCCTATAAGATAGAGGACATAATTCTGACTATATGCCCCTTCCAGATAGGCCTTGGCCTCCTCTATGGTCTTTCCGCCGATGGGAATACCGTTTCCATGGGTTCCCGCCAGAAAGCGATCCAGCGCAAAGCCTTTCCCAGCCTGAGAAAATGTCAGAATACCGGAAAAAAGAAGCCCAAGGGCAATTTTTTGAAAATAATTGCTTTTTAAGCTTCTTCCGCTTCTTCCTTTCTGCTTTGTTGCTGTCGGTAGCATTTTCTTCTGTGCATTTATCGCCATGTCCTCAATTTCCTCTCTTTATGTTAGTGTTTACTATTGTACGCCCTAGTCCTCCCCTTGGCTAGTCAAAAAAGTATAAAGAAATAAGTCTTAAGAAAAAAGAAATCTCCATAAAAAAAAGCAATAGGAGCGATAAAAATAGTTTGATTTTTATCGCCCCTATTGCTTATTCTCCGAAGACTTCTTTTCTTAAGCGAATTCCTGTTGGGCTTGCTGCCAAGCCGCCCATGGCGGTCTCCTTCAAGGCGCTGGACATGCTGTCTCCTACCGACTTCATCGCCGCAATACATTCATCTACAGGAATCTTCAACTCTACTCCGGCCAGAGCCATATCCGCAGAGGAAAAGGCAATCACTACTCCGGATACGTTTCTTTTTACACAGGGGATTTCCACAAGGCCTGCCACCGGATCACAAACCAGGCCCATCTGGTTCACCAGGGACATTCCTAGCGCATCTCCGCAAGCCTTGGGACTTCCCCCCATAAGCTCCACCAAAGAGGCTGCTGCCATACCGGAGGCGGAACCGCACTCCGCCTGACATCCTCCCTCAGCGCCGGCAATTGAGGCCTGCTTGGCAATGACCATACCGAAAGCCGCTGCAGTAAAGATAGACATCACGATGTCTTTCTTGTTATATCCCTTGTCCTGATACATGGAAACCAGACAGCCCGGCAAGATTCCGCAGGATCCGGCAGTGGGAGTTGCCACAATTCTACCCATGGCTGCATTACAGTTGGATACGCACATCGCCCTGCCGATAGCCTTGGTCATAAACTCTCCCATCAAACCGCCTTGAGCTTTCTGAGAATACTCCAGCATGGTTGCTCCCTCTCCTCCCGTAAGACCGGAAGTGGAACGAAGGTTCTTATCCCCTCCCTTTCCAACGGAGTCCACCATCACATCGAAATTCTTCTCCATCATTTCGTAGATTTCCTCTTTAGGAAGCCCCATCTGCTCTGACTGGTCTTCCAGGCAAAGCTCGCTGATCTTGATTCCCCGCGCCTCTGCCTTATCGCATATTTCTTTAATCGTATCGTATTTAATCATTTTTTCCTCCTGCCGTAGACCTTACTTTAATAGCCAATGTACCAAACAGTCTCGCAGCTTATCTAATGAATGCTCTATCTAATCAATTCTCTATCTAATCAATGCTTTATCTAATCAATGCTTTATCTAATCAATGCTTTATCTAATCAATTCTCTATAATAAATGCTCTATAATAAATGCGCTCGAATGAACACTAAATTGCACGAATCAGTAAGGCATTCTCCACATTGGGAAGCTTATTGATTTCGTCCATCAGTTCTTCCGGCGGCATCTGGTCTATTTCGATGGTCATTAAGGCTATTCCGCCCTTTTCCGGACGGCTTAAACGGAAGTTTCCGATATTTAAATCCTTATATTTATCGTACATAATCTGGGTTACCAGCGCAATCATGCCCGGCTTATCCCGATGCAGAACCAATATGGTATTACTTTCTCCGGTAAAATCCACTCTCAGGCCGTTAATCACATCTACTCGAATATTTCCGCCGCCGATGCTGGCACCTTCCACCGTACCCTCCTGTCCGTTCCGAAGGACATAATGGATGCGGGCGGTATTGGGGTGAGCTCCGGGAATATCATTTTCAATGAAACGATAATCAATCCCCCTATCCTTGGCAATCTGCAAAGCATCCCGAATCTCCTCGGAATAGCTGTGATAGCCCATGATTCCGGCAAGCAAGGCTCTATCCGTACCATGTCCTCTGTAGGTTCTTGCGAAAGAACCGGACAGCTCGATATCCAACTCCTTAAAGTCATCCGAGCCTGCCACCTTATTGACTACTCTTCCCAAACGAACCGCACCTGCGGTATGGGAACTGCTTGGCCCGATCATAATCGGACCGATGATGTTAAAAACGTTCATAAGCTCTCCTTTGTGTTTTTGATAGCTTCAACTTAACACAGTACCATCCGTCACCTGAGAACAAAGGAAGCGCCTCTACGTCTTCCACTTATTCCAAACGACAAAATCTATCTAAAAATTGCTTTATTTCCTAGTAAAATATACCATAAATAAAAATAGAAAAAAAGGGAGTATAGCAAGTACACTCCCTTTTTCTTCAATTTCTCATGATTTGTTTATATTTTCTTTGTAAATATTTCCAAATCTCGAAAAACTCTATTCATCCTTGGATTTTTTATAATTTTAAAAATATATCTATCCGGCTTTCTTGGGCTGGTTATCCCATGCTCCATCAGGACCCAGCGTATAGCCATCAACTACGGTATTGAAAAGCATTTTTCCGTTGTTTGCACCAGCTTCAGGGTTTAGATAATACCATTTTCCGCTGATATACTTCCAGCCGGTACTCATCTTTCCCTGCATCTCGCCTTCTTCCGTACCGAAGTAGTACCACTGTTCTCCGATATACTTCCAACCGGTATTCATCTTTCCGCCGTTTTCCGTATCCGTATTATCCAGATAATACCAGGCATCCTTAATCTGTACCCATCCAGTGGACATATAGCCTTCCTTATTAAAGAAATACCAGTTGTTGTTTATCTTCTTCCATTCATCCTTAGGATAAGAGCCGTCATCGTTCTTGACCCACCAGCCCTTACTGTCCTTCTGCCAGTCAGCCTTCTCGGAACCACCCTTTGACTTACTGTCTTGATTCACGATGGGCTTAGCACTGCCGCTATGGGAAGATCCGCCTCCACCGCCACCTCCATGAGAGCCACTAGAAGAGCCTGTATTTTTACTCTTTGGCTTTATGATACTTTCCTCTCCGGAATTATCCAGGGCAAAATCGGTAAATAGCGGATTGGCATAACGATCGCTTAGCTTTACAGAAGAATGGTTAATAATCCTATTCTTTCCGTTAATCCCCATATCTTCCTTGTAAAAAGCTGTATCTCCAATTCTTCTAACTGTAGATGGAATGGTAATGGTTCCTATAGAGGAATTGGGAATCAGTTTTTCTTCAGCTCCGACAGGAGTATAAGTGCTTACAGAGCCACCTCTCCTTCCATAAAAGGCACCGGAGTCTATTTCTTCCAATCCCTCCGGCAGGTTTATATCACCGGTGTAAAAAATCCCATCAAAAGCACTATAATCAATAATTTTTAGATTTTTAGGAAAATGAATATTCCCCTCAATTACCGCCATTAAAAAAGCATTTCCACCGATACTCTTTATAGAATCCGGCAAATTAAGGTCTCCCATAATCTTGGCGTCCGAAAAATTTTCATCTCCAATTTTTGTAATTCCTTCCTGTAATTCTAAATACATGGCAGGCTGATTCATTGCCTTTAAAAGCTTTACCCAGGGTCTGTCTCCATTCTTTCCATTACAATCCAGTATATCTCCCTGCCCTCCAATAGTAAGAACAAAGGGCTCCTTAAACTCTCCCGGATTTTTGGGTCGGATGCCCCAAGTAATATCCTCTTCTTGAACGGGTAGTTCTGTTGCATTGGCTAACGAAATGGTGAAAGCCGGAGAAACCTTCCTGTACTTCTCCTTACCTTCCTCCTTAATTATTGCCAAAATATAACAGTTATAGCTTTTTCCGGCCTCCCAAGTACTTAGATCAAGGCGACGATCATACTGCAATTCCCTTTGCACCATTTTATTGCCATCGGACAAATTCAGTATAGACTTATCTCCTTGCATTGCTAAATCAATATTCCATACCCCTTCTGCATTCTTAAAAGTGCCTTCTTCCACCTGTTCAGCAGGATTGTCAGTTCTGTATAGATAATAATCTATATCTGCAGTACTATAACTACCTGATTTTCGGCTAAGCAAAGAGGATAATTCCAAAAAGGCTGTTTTCCCTTGAAATGTCCATAGCTTTAGCCCCTCAAATTCAAATGAAATAATCTTATCCGAGTCTGCTTCCGGACTTTGCTCCACAATGGTATAACGAGAATCATAATGACTCATTTGATATTCAATTTCATCCTGATTTTTTAGTTTACAGGAAGAAAGATTTTTAATCTTATTCTTATTCCCTGTAGTCTTTACAAAAGCTCTGCTTTCTATCTCCTTGACAGAGGCAGGAATCGTCACATCTCCCAGCTGATTGCACTGATAAAATGCTTCTCGAGGAATCAAGCTTAATGTAGAAGGTAAAGAAACCTTCTTTAAATTCGGCATTTCCTTGAAGGCCCGACCGATATTAAAACGCTGTATTCCCTCCTCCAAAACAACCGTACTAATCTGATTTCTAAATACCTTCCAAGGAGCCGTTTCCCTAAAGTCCGTATCCCCATATCCCCTTATGGTAAGGGTGAGGTTATTCTCTTCTCCAGTTAATATATAATCTATATTTTTTCCGATTCTTCCGGAATAAATGGCATTCTGTACGATAAAATCCAGATATCGAATACTTTCATCCATGGACTTTATCTCTATCCTTCCACTTCCTGCCTTTTTACCGCTAATAAAGTATTCTGTTCCTCTTTGCTCTACGCCAAGAATATCTTCATTTAAAGATTTAATTTCCTTAACTGAGTAAAAGAATCTATTTGATTCCGAATTATTAAACAATTCCTTTACATTGTGACTACTTCCTAAGTCTAAAGCTATAGAAGAACTAATAGCCTTCTTCTTATCAATCAAACTGATTACAAAGAGCGAAAAATGCTTTGCATAAATCTCCAGACTCTTGCTCTCCCGGTCAATTTTAAGTCCCTCCAGCTTTTCTACTTCCGCATCCGGCTCATTCAAATGATAAATCGCCAGTTCCTGATTTCCTTCTTCATTAAAAAAGTTAAGCTGTTCAAATTGTACCTTAACTTCTCCTTTATCTGAATCCGGCTGAAGTTCTTCGCCTTTCGCATTTAAAATACTAATATCCAGAACAAGGCTATTGGCTAGATCTTGATCCTCCTCCAGTTTCTCTTCCACAGCACTTTCAACCTTTTTTTCTGTCACTTTGGAAGGTTTCTTTACTCTTAGCTTTGCATCTTCAGGGAACACGCCCACATCAGCAGTAACCGTTACACTAATCCCATCCACAATTTCACTTTGATAAAAGGAAACTTCCCTGTCTCCCAAAGCATGGAAAAGCTTTGAAGAATTCGATTCTTCTACTTCAGTCTTTTCCTCTTCCCTCACAACCTCTTCTTCCTCTTGAACAAGTGTTGGATTTTGCTCTACTAAAGTCTTGGCAAACACACTTGTAGGGAAGATAGAGGAAAGGGTTAAGAGCACTGACAACGCCATTGCACATCTTCGTCTAAACATTTTTTCCTCCTTGCTATAAATCCCGTCCGGTATGAAAGGAAAAATTTATACGTTTCCACTTGCCTTTCATACGACAAATACTTATTTTTTACTTTATCACTTTATCCTTATTTTTCACTTCCACTTTCTTACACCTAAGGGGGTGTAAGTAGGTGTAAGTTTTATTTTTTATAGAAAAAAGGAGTGGAACACCCGACTTTCGGGTGTTCCACTCCTTTTTAACTGTCAAATAATGCTACTTACGCCTTCTTCGCAAAAAGTCTTTCGTTAATCTCATTGACTACAACACCGATGGCATTGTCTCCGGATACGTTACATGCTGTTCCGAAGGAGTCCTGAGTGATGTATAAAGCCACCATGATGGCACAGATGGGACCGTTGGGATCTCCTGCTTCCTTACCGAAAATCATATAGAGGAAAGGAAGTGCTGTCATAATGGAACCGCCGGGAGCACCGGGGCTTGCCACCATGGCGATACCCAGAGTCATAATGAAAGGTACAACAGTTCCGATGGAAATCGGAAGGTTGTTCATCAGACATACTGCTGTTGCGCAGGCTGTG
>CALIEL010000141.1 GCA_938022235.1 Oribacterium parvum | reverse complement strand
AAATATTTTTTGTGGCCATAACCATACCTCCTTATTTTTGTAACTTGTATCTGAACTTTAGTATCTATATGATTATGAACATAATTATAATCATATAGATGTATTTTATCAAGATAGACTTCTTTCCATCATTATGATGTTAAAGACTGTGATTCTTCACTGATACCGGGATCCTGATATCAAAATGCAATATACAAAGTTCTTCGTTTTTGCAATAACAAAAAATCTCCCATCCCAAAAAGGGGATGAGAGATTCTATCTCTGCATGTGCATCCTTCGCAAAGTAAGGGGGTGCTCATTTATGGGTTATGGGGAAACGGTTAATGTGGTAGCACCGCCATTGGCCTGCTGTGCTGTAGTAGCTGCGGAAGCACGGCTCTCCGTAGTGGATTTTGTTGCGGAGTTTGTACTTGTACCGGAAGCATTGGCCGCCGTAGTAGCTGTGGTATTGTTTCCTGTAGCACTTTGGGTAGTACTTACTTCCTCCGTACGTACATACTGCTTGGAAATATAGGCATCCTGTCCGTTATAGGTGATTTCTAACCACTCGTCATTGTAATCCGCCTTGTATTGCAGCTCAGTTCCTTCGTCCAATACGGTTAACACTTCAGAATCCGTTGTACTGGGTTTTGTTCTGATTCTTACTCCTGTGGTGGTGAAATAACGCTTCGGTGTAGCCGTTGTCTCCTCCACGGTAGTTTCCTCCGTGCTTTCCACTGTTGCAGAGGTCTCTGTTACCGCCGCTGTAGTTTCCACTACGCTATGCTTCTTTGCGGAGAAGAAAAGCACCTTTACCAGAATAATCACAATAATAGCAATTGCCACCGGAAGGGCAATTCGTAAAATGCTGTACAAATCCCACTCTGTTCCCGGATTTCTATTTGCAGTACTTCTCTGTCTTCTACCTGCTGTTCCTGTAGTTCTTCCGCTTCTTCTCTTCACAGAACTGCTTGAGCCTACGCTCTTTTGTAAACGTCTTGCTCTATCTGTTCCCGCTCCGGTTCTTCCCTTTCCGGCTGAGCTTCTCCGAACGGGGATTCCTGCTCCCAGTTCTTCTTCCCGCTCTTCTCTTTGGATTTCTCGAATTCTGGAGGAATATCCTTCGGTGGTAAGTCTGGGCGCCTCCGCTCCGTAATTCTCCGCATCAATACGGGAAGCCAGCCCTACCTGTCTTGCTGTTTCTCTTCTTAAGCTGGAGCTGGAAATCGTATTCTCCTCTCCCAGCTCATCTCTATAGGAAGCGGAAGAAGATGTAGCGGCAAGAGAATCCTCTCCCTGTATCCCTTCATTTCTTCCCGGTCCCTCTTCCACATACTCCGATAAGGCATCTCTTAACATGGAGAAGGAGTCATTGGCATCCTGGGCAGTGGATTCATTGCCAAGCTCTGCAAGTTCTCCAAATGCTCGAATTCCGTGATAGGTATCTCTGGACTTGGCAGAAATAATACCGCCTTCAAAAAGCTGATTAATATCGCTCTCTAAATTACTGGAGACCATCAAAGCCTGATCGATCTGCATCCGTACCAGGCTGGCCAAAATCTCCTTGTCCATAATTACCGCTTCTTTATATTGTCCGTTCAAGAGGTAGTTCTGCACATCCCCTAATTGTACGCGAATCTTTCCCCAAACACTGTTTTCACGCTCCGCCATATTTCCCTCCTTGCCTCCTGCAATTTTCTTCTGTAGTATACCTAGAAAGACAGCTTTCTTCAAGGAAGAATATCATTTTTCACAAAGAATTCGCGGTTTTTGATACTTCTTTCCTTAAATTGTAAGATTTACCCTAAAAGCGGCGGAGACAGGCTCTATTTTCAGGGTAAGCAAGCGAAAAGCTTTGGAGAAACGTAAAAAGAGGATAAGCTGTTTACCTTATC
Organism: Oribacterium parvum; assembly: GCA_938022235.1. GTDB lineage: Bacteria > Bacillota > Clostridia > Lachnospirales > Lachnospiraceae > Oribacterium > Oribacterium parvum_A. The sequence continues at coordinate 3,697 of CALIEL010000141.1, read as the reverse complement.
CTCCCTCTACTCTATTTTTCGTTTTTTCTCTTCAAAGTCTTTTTATATAATATCCCATCTGCCCTCTGACTTACCGGCAAAAGGTCCGGGAGCCAGTCTGGAATAAATCCGTTCCATTCCCGTATCATCCATCACAGCAACGCAAAAGATATTGACATCCTTTCCCTCATAAATTTTTCCATCTGTCAAACCCTCTGAAAAACTATTTCCCACATACTGCAACTTCATTTCGTCCTCCTTAGGAATGTGGCATGAAAAACATCCCTGTCTCTCTGCACCGCCGGAAGCTTCTTCCTGCTATTCCTGTTCTACTCTATTTTATTAATTTACAATATGTATATCGCAATATTTTCATAAAAAATAAGTTTTTGCAGGGAGCTGTTTTGTTTTTTTCTAAGTACATTTTTTGTGAAGAGAAGGACTGAGGAAATTAAAAAAAGAGAGCCTTTCGAAAAAACGAAACAGCTCTCTGTATTTATTCTTGCTACGAAGCATTATAAGGAGGATCTTCTCAAAATGGTAATAACCTTGCCCTTAATCTCCGATTTCTTAACCGGGCCGAAGAGTCGGCTATCCTTCGCTCCGGAACGCATGTCCGACATCATAAAGTATTCTCCCTCCTTCAGCTTAATGGGATATTTCACCGCTTCCGTGTCATAGGGCTGGGTGGAATAGAAAATACCGTCCTCTACCTGCATATTTCCATTAATTTTCAGACCGCCTTCATCCGGAATTTCAATCTCGTCTCCCGGCATGCCGATGATTCTTCCCACAAACTGCTTTCCGTCTTTATGATATACCAGAACATCGGAGGGGAAAAATTTATTTTCCAGACGGTAGTATAGCATCAGGTCTCCTGCACTGAGCTTTGGCTTCATATCGTCATTTTTCACCGGAGCGATTCCGAAAATGACGAAGAACATCACATAAATCAAGGCACCCATTAAAAGCAGATGGGAGAAGAAGGAACGAATGTCTCCCATTTGCCGGTAATAAGTTCTCTTTTTTCGAATCACATCCAAAGGAAGGACTGCTTTTTTCTCTACTTCTTTTTTCTTCTTTGCCATATCCTATCCCTTTAGCTTTGCCAGCTCTTCTTCCAAAGCGGCAATTTTTTCGTCTCTTTCCTGAATTCTGGCTTTGTAACCGATTTCCATCACCTGAATGGCGGAACGATATTCTCCGTCCAAATCCTCTAATTTCTTCCAAACAGAGGCAGGTTTAAAGCCGAAAAAGGCCTTTCGGAATTTCATCTTCTTCAGGTACTGCGCTACTTCTTCTAAATTCTGTGATGCCATACTACTTTCCTTTCCTTTGGGATTTGAAAACAGTATAGCCTTTTCCTCCTGCATTTGCAAAAAGTTCTTAAAATTTTAAGAACTTGTCTTCCGGAAATTTCCCGAAAGCCCTTGCAGGCTTTGCAATGTCTGTTACACTATTCTCATGCCAAAAAAAGAATACAAGCTTGCGTTCTGTGCCGAGGGCTTACGCAAGGGCTAAACGAAAAATAATTTTTTTAAAATAGTGAATTGAGTAGAAAGGATATTTATGAAAAAACTGATTTCCTGGAATGTAAATGGGCTTAGAGCCGTTATGGGAAAAAATTTTATGGAGGATTTTAAGCGTTTGGATGCGGACATCTTTTGTTTGCAGGAAACCAAATTGCAGGAGGTACAGATTTACCTGGAGCTGCCGGGTTATTTTCAATACTGGAATTATGCGGTGAAAAAGGGCTACTCCGGCACCGCCATTTTTACAAAGGAAGAGCCGCTGTCCGTGCAGTATGGCATCGGTATCGAAGAGCATGACCAGGAGGGGCGTGTAATTACACTGGAATATCCGGAGTTTTATCTGATTACCGTCTACGTTCCCAACTCTCAGGGAGAGCTGAAGCGTCTTCCCTACAGAATGGAGTTCGAAGATGCCTTCCTGAACTACATCTTAACTTTGGAAAAGAAAAAGCCGGTAATTTATTGCGGTGACTTAAATGTTGCCCATGAGGAAATCGACCTGAAAAATCCGGACACTAACCACATGAGTGCGGGCTTTTCCGACGAGGAAAGAGCGAAGTTTTCCAGAGTGTTGGACTCCGGCTATCTGGATTCCTTCCGCCATTTCTATCCGGACAAGGAAGAGGAATACAGTTGGTGGAGCTACCGTACCAAGGCCAGAGAAAGAAATGTAGGTTGGAGAATCGACTATTTTGTGGTTTCCAAGAAGTTAGAAAAGAAGCTCCTTTCCGCTTCTATTCATCAAGAAGTAATGGGCTCCGACCATTGTCCTGTGGAAATCACTTTGGATCTATAATTAGAGAAAGGGGAAAAGTATTTTATGAAATTGAAATGTGATGTTCATACCCATACTCTTTATTCCCGCCATGCTTACTCCACGATTTTGGAAAATGTTGCCGCGGCGAAGGAAGCGGGATTGGAGCTTCTTGGCTCTACGGATCATTTTTCCGCCATGCTCTATCCGGATTATGAAAATGTCCGTCACTACCAGTATTTGATGGTAAGCCATACCTGGCCCAAGGAAATTCAGGGCGTTCGGGTTTTGCAGGGCTGCGAAGTGGATATTGTGGATATGGAAGGAAATCTTTTCGGTTTTGATATTCCCATTTGGAAAAATATTGACGGGGATTTTTATAATGACGGGAAGAAAATGTCCCTCTACGAGCGTGTCTGCAAGAAAATGGACTATTGTATCGCCTCTGTCCACCGAAACAGCTTTGCCAAGGGAGAAAGCGCTCTAGCTTGCACCAAGCTCTATCTGGAGGCCATGAAACATCCTAAGATTTTGATTCTGGGGCATATCGGTCGTTCCGGACTTCCCTTTGAAATCGATCCGGTGCTTCTTGCCGCAAAGGAACAGCATGTGCTGATTGAGATTAATGAGCATTCCATGGATGAAGGAAGCGAAACCAAAAAGCGTTGCGAAGCCATTGCTGTACGCTGTGCGGAACTGGGAGTCCCCGTCTCCGTTTCCAGTGATGCCCATATCGCCTTAAGGATTGGAGAATTCCCAAAGGTAGAATCCCTGCTGGAAAAGATCCATTTTCCGGAAGAGCTGATTATGACCAGAGATAAGGAAAGATTTTTACAGTATATGAAGAAGGCAGGACTGGGGTAAGGCGGGTTTTGCACCGTTGTTTCAAGTTAATATATATATATATATATATATATGGTCGATATTACTCATAGAAAATAAAGGAAGAGGTACTATAATGAGTATGACCGTTAGCAACATGGCAAAATACGCCATGGCAAAACAGGATTTTGATCCTCAGTCCCCAAAAAACCAAAATCTATCTCCTGAAGAAAAAGAATGGAGGAGTTTAAGCCAAGAAGAGAGACACTTCCGTAATCTTATTGCCGCAGGAGGTGACCCTTGGATGAGTCCGGATTATCCCGGTGCAGGAAAAGAGTATATTATTCCTGTAAGTAAGGATATTGAAGCTTTGGCAAGAAAAGAAATCCGTGATGCCTTCTTAAAGAATCAGGGATTTGTGAATTCTGCCGACGCTGAAAGCTATAGTAAAAAGTTTAGAGATTATGCCAAGTCACAAAGCGGCCCGGAAAGAAGAGCCATCATGTACACAATAGATCAAATCGGAAAAGATGAAGTTTCCAAAATTGAACAGAAAATAAAGTCTGTTGATACAAACTGGAGCCCTCGTCAATCCTTTGATCCTAAAATC
>CALIEL010000140.1 GCA_938022235.1 Oribacterium parvum | reverse complement strand
GTATGGTATTGAATCAGGACGGTTCCTGCCAGCTCTTTATGGGGGCTACGGAAATCGGACAGGGTGCGGATACCGTATTTACCCAGATGGCAGCAGAGGCCTCCGGTATTCGTTATGAAGATGTCTATGTATGTTCTACCCAAGACACCGATACTGCTCCCTTCGATACAGGAGCTTACGCTTCCCGCCAGACCTATGTTTCCGGTATGGCTTGTAAGAAGGTGGCAGAGGAGTTTAAGGATCGTATCTTAGACTATGCGGAATATATGTTAAACAATGCGGTACAGGATTTCTCCAAGACCGTATATGTGGAAGAGGTAACTACAGCGGCAAAGAAGATTCGAGAGCTTCTTGACCTTTCCGAAGAGACAGAGATTTCCAAGGATTCCTTAGATCTGGTGGATTCTCAGATTGTGGAAAAGAAGAGCGGAAACCTATTACTTCCCCTTGCTATTTTGGCAGACACCGCCTTCTATTCTTTGGATAAGTCCGTGCATATTGCGGCGGAATGTACCAACCACTGTAAGAGCAATACCTTCTCCTCCGGTGTGTGCTATGCCGAGGTGGAAGTGGATATGCCCTTAGGTTTGGTGGAGATTTTACGAATCGTGGAAGTGCATGATTCCGGAAAAATCATTAACCACGACACGGCAAGGGGACAGGTTCACGGCGGAATGGTACAGAGCCTTGGCTTCGGTTTATCCGAGGATTTACTGGTAGATCCGAAGACCGGAAAGGTATTAAATGCCAACCTCTTAGACTTTAAGATTCCTACTGCTATGGACGTTCCCGATCTGGAAGTGGATTTTGTGGAGCTGGAGGATCCCACCGGCCCCTACGGTAATAAGTCCTTAGGAGAGCCTCCTGTTATTGCAGCGGCTCCTGCAGTAAGAAACGCTATCTTACAGGCTACCGGCGTTGCCATGAATGTGGCGCCGATGACCAGCCAGAGACTCACAGATGCCTTCCGCGAGGCAGGATTAATTAAGACAATCTCTGTAGACTAAGGAGGAAAGCGATAGGGAGGGCTTCCTCCCTATGCCGGTTTCTTCTCAAGATTGTATAGAACATAGAGGACAGGGGCTCCTGCTTTAAGCGGGATTCCCGTCCGTAAAACACAAGAGTGATATTTATCTTATGGTAAAGGAGAGGATAAAGACATGTTTGATTTACAGGGATTTCATGAAGCAAAGGATGTAGCGGATGCGGTGCAGGCCTTAACGGCCAATTCCAATGCGGAAATCATTTCCGGCGGAACCGATGTATTGATTCGTGTTCGTGAGGGAAAGGATGCGGGGAAAGCGCTGGTATCCATTAAAAATATTGAAGAAATAAAGGGCGTAAAGCTTTTGGACAACGGAGACCTTTTCATTGGAGCAGGAACCTGCTTTACCCATTTGACCAATGACCCTCTGGTACAAAAGCATATCCCCATGCTGGGAGAGGCCGTGGACACCGTTGGAGGTCCCCAGATTCGAAATATGGGAACCATCGGCGGAAACATCTGTAACGGAGCAACCTCCGCAGACTCCGCAGCAGGCATGCAGGTTTTAAATGCCATTGTTTGCCTGACAGGCCCCAATGGGGAGAGAAGAGTTCCGATTTCCGAGTTTTATACCGGCCCGGGAAAGACTGTCCGGGAGCAAAATGAAGTTTGTACCGGCTTCTTAATCAAGAAAGAAGATTATGAAGGCTTCAGCGGAAAATACATTAAGTACGGAAAGAGAAAGGCCATGGAGATTGCCACTCTGGGTTGTGCGGTAATGGTAAAGCTGGACAAAGAGAAGAAGCATATTGAAGAAGTAAGACTGGGCTACGGTGTAGCGGCTCCTACTCCCATTCGTTGCCCGAAGGCGGAGGAAAGCCTGAAGGGTGCGGCTTGCACCGATACGGAAAGAATTGAGAACTATGTAAATATCGCCTTAACAGAGGTTCGTCCCAGAAGCTCTTGGAGAGCTTCCAAGGAGTTCCGTTTACAGGTGATTTCAGAGTTGGCAAAGCGTGCTTTAAAGGAAGCCATTGTTTTACAAGGAGGACAGATCAATGCTTAAAATTATTCATTTTAAGGTGAATGGAAGAGATGTGGAACTGGCTGTGGATGAGAGAGAGTCTCTCTTGGATGCCCTGAGAGTGCGTCTTGACTTAACTTCTGTAAAGAAGGGCTGTGAGGTAGGAGAGTGCGGAGCTTGTACCGTTTTGGTAAACGGAGAGGCAGTGGACAGCTGTATCTACCTGGCTATGTGGGCAGACGGGAAGTCCGTTCTTACCGTAGAAGGTCTTAAGGGGCCAAACGGAGAGTTGAATCCGGTTCAGACCGCATTTATCGAAGAAGCAGCGGTGCAGTGCGGCTTCTGTACTCCCGGACTGATTCTTACCGCTGTGGAGATTGTGGGAACAGGAAAGGACTATACCAGAGAAGAGTTAAGAAAGCTGATTTCCGGACATCTTTGCCGTTGCACCGGTTATGAAAATATTTTAAATGCCGTAGAAAGAGTAGTGAAGGAAAATCTTCAGAAAGCAAACTAAAAAATATTTTGGTTTTTGCCTAAAAATTTGTTAGGCAAATCGCACAAAAGTTTTTACTCTCTTTTGGAAAAAAGGGAAGTCTTTGCGGTGGGGGTGGCAACTCTCACCGCTTTCGTTTATAATCATATTGTTAATTTGTAAACGACATAATTATTTTTTAGATTATAAGGAGCGAGCTAAAAAATAATAAGATATCCTGCAGGAATACGGATTGCGATAAGCAACCGAAAGCTTTTCAAAACAGTGAGAATGCTTAGCCGATAAAGGGGAGGAGCAATTTCTTTTTCTTCATCGGCTTAGGAGAAAGAGTAAAAAGGGAAGAGGATACCTTCGTCGCTATATTGAGTTTAGGAATTAGGAGATGCTTATGGAAGAGATGGATGTATTTCGTTTTATTGTAAACGGAAAAGAGGTGGAAACAAAGGAAGATAAGCCGTTGCTTCGTTTTCTTCGTGACGATTTAAAGTGTAAGTCCGTAAAAGACGGTTGTAGTGAAGGAGCCTGCGGAACCTGTACCATTTTGATTGATGGAAAGGCTGTGCGTTCCTGTATTTTGTCTACCAAAAAGGCAGTGGGAAAGAACATTGTTACCGTTGAAGGACTGAGCCTTCAGGAGAAGGAGGCCTATGTCTATGCTTTTGGACGTGCCGGTTCCGTACAGTGTGGATTCTGTATTCCCGGTATGGTGATGAGCGCCAAGGCTTTAATCGATGTGAATCCGAATCCAACAGAAGAGGATATTAAGAAAGCCATCCGCTCCAACATTTGCAGATGTACAGGTTATAAGAAGATTATCGAAGGAATTGCGCTTGCTGCCAAGGTGCTTCGGGGAGAGGAAAAGATTCAGTCCGAGCTGGAATCCGGAGAAGACTACGAGGTTGGACAGTCCGCTTTCCGTGTGGATGTTCGAGAGAAGGTTCTGGGAACCGGAGAATATCCTGATGACGTAGAGATGGAAAACATGGTTTATGGAGGTGCTGTTCGCACAGAGTATCCAAGAGCCAAGATTTTAAAGATTAATACAGAGGCGGCAGAGAGTCTTCCCGGCGTTCTTGCTATCTTAAAGGCTGAAGATGTTCCCAACAACAAGGTGGGACATATTCAGCAGGACTGGGATGTTATGATTGCCGAAGGGGACACAACTCGTTGCATCGGAGACGCTCTTTGCCTGATTGTTGCTGAGACTCCTTCCATTTTGGAGGCGGCGAAGAAGCTTGTAAAGGTAGAGTACGAAGTGCTGGAGCCGGTAAGAAGCATTGCAGAGGCTAAGGCGGAAAATGCGCCTAAACTTCATCCTAACGGAAATCTTTGTCAGCAAAGACACGTAACCCGTGGAGATGCCAAGTCCGCGATTGCTGCCGCTAAGTATGTGGTAACAGAGAGCTTCTCTACTCCATTTACAGAGCATGCCTTCATGGAGCCGGAGTGTGCTATTGCCTTCCCTTATAAGGACGGCGTGAAGGTTTATACCAGTGACCAGGGTGTATATGATACCAGAAAAGAAATTGCCATCATGATGGGCTGGGATCCTTCCAGAATCGTGGTAGAAAACAAGCTTGTAGGTGGCGGATTCGGCGGTAAGGAAGACGTTTCCGTACAGCATATTGCCGTGCTGATGGCTTTAAAGGTGGGAAGACCGGTAAAGGTAAAGTTCACCCGTCAGGAATCCATCAACTTCCACCCCAAGCGTCATGCTATGGAGGGTACTTTTACTCTGGCTTGTGATGAAAATGGTATTTTCCAGGGCTTGGATTGTGAAATCTACTTTGATACCGGAGCCTACGCATCCCTTTGCGGACCGGTATTGGAGAGAGCTTGTACTCATTCCGTTGGACCTTACACCTATCAGAACACCAATATCTATGGATATGGTTATTATACCAATAACCCACCTGCAGGAGCTTTCCGCGGATTCGGTGTGTGTCAAAGTGAGTATGCATTGGAAATGTTGATTGATAAGCTGGCTGAGGAGGTGGGCATCAGCCCCTGGGAAATTCGTTTCCGTAATGCCATCGAGCCGGGAAAGGTTCTTCCCAACGGACAGATTGCGGACTCCTCCACAGCCCTTAAGGAAACCTTATTGGCCATAAAGGACATTTACGAAGCCAACAAGGGTAGAGCAGGTCTTGCCTGTGCCATGAAGAATGCCGGAGTAGGTGTAGGTCTTCCGGACAAGGGAAGAGCCAGAGCGGTTATTAAGAACGGCGTGGTAGAGTTGTATACTGCGGCTTCCGATATCGGACAGGGCTGCCGTACCGTATTAATGCAGATAATGCACGAAAGTACCGGTCTACCGGTGGAGAAGATTGATCTTTCCAAGGGATCCACAGAGGATTCTCCGGACTCCGGAACTACTTCCGGATCCCGTCAGACTCTGATTACCGGTGAGGCGGTAAAGGGAATTGCCTTAGAGATTAAGGGAGATTTGGACAAGGTAGTCGGAGACCTTTCCGCATTGGA
>CALIEL010000139.1 GCA_938022235.1 Oribacterium parvum | reverse complement strand
TTTCCTTTGTGCGGCTTATGATGTGGAGGAATTGGAAGGAGGAGATGAAAGAACTGTCCTCCGTTTCCATCCGGCTTTGGCTCCGATTAAGATTGGGGTTCTTCCCCTTGCCAAGAAGCTGGGAGAAGGGGCAGAGAAGATCCATGAGGAATTGTCCAAGTACTGGATGTGCGAGTACGATGACCGTGGAAATATCGGAAAGCGTTACAGAAGACAGGATGAAATCGGAACCCCTTATTGCGTAACCTATGATTTCCAGTCCGAAGAGGATCATGCGGTTACCGTAAGAGAAAGAGACAGCATGGAGCAGGTGCGTGTCCCCATCAGTGAATTGCAGTCTTACTTTGCCGAGAAATTAGCTTATTAAAGTAAGCTTTGCATAAATAAAAAACAGGAAAAAAATATTTTATTTGCTACAATACAATTGCTGAAAAAAACATCATTTCTTTTTTGCTATACACAAGAAAGAAGTTTCGATTTTGTGTACTGTGAACATAATGCTGTTTTGTAGATGAATTTTACTGAAATTCTGCTATTCTAATTAGAAAGAACAGGTCTACGAAACTTGTTTTTCGTAGGAAAGAAACATGGAGGAGAGCATGTACAAGATCACAAGAGTTGAGCACCTCGTTGACAAGGACTGGCTCATGGACGTGGAGGCGCCCTATGTAGCAAGAAAGGCGGAGCCCGGCCAGTTTATGATTGCAAAGCTGGGAGAGTTGGGAGAAAGAATTCCCCTCACCATTGCAGACTACGATAAGGAAAAGGGAACCATTACCATTGTGTTCCAGGTTGTAGGCGCTTCTACAGAGAAGTTTAGCCACCTGAAAGTAGGAGACTACTTCACAGATATTGTAGGACCCTTAGGCAGACCTTCCGAGCTTGTGGAATTAAGTCCGGAAGAGTTAAAAAAGGAAAATCTGATTTTCATTGCCGGCGGAGTGGGAGCTGCTCCGGTATATCCTCAGGTAAAGTGGTTACACGAAAGAGGTATTGAGGCAGATGTCATTCTTGGCGCCAGAAATAAGGATCTTCTGATTATGGAAGAAGAGCTTCGTTCCGTGGCTAAGAATGTTTATGTTACCACGGATGACGGTTCTTACGGAGCCAAGGGCGTGGTTACCGATGTATTAAAGAAGCTGGTCAATGAAGAGGGTAAGAAGTATACCCGTTGTATTGCCATCGGACCGGTAATCATGATGAAGTTTGCCGCCCTTACCACGAAAGAATTGGGAATTCCCACCATTGTTTCCATGAACCCCATTATGATTGACGGAACAGGAATGTGTGGTGCTTGCCGTTTGGTTGTCGGAGATCAGGTAAAGTTTGCTTGTGTGGATGGACCGGAGTTTGATGGACACTTGGTAGACTTTAATCTGGCGATGAAGAGACAGCAGACCTATAAGGCCGAAGAAGGTAAAGCATTACTGGAACTTTTGGAAGCAGAAAAGTCCCATGGCGGATGTGGAAACTGCAACTAAGGGAGGGGAATTATGGCAAATATGATGAAGAGGGTTCCTGTGGCAGAACAGGAGCCGAAGGTACGTGCAAGAAACTTTGAAGAGGTATGCTTGGGATACAACGATGCAGAGGCTAAGGAAGAGGCAGACCGTTGTTTGAACTGTAAGAATCCGAAATGTGTAGTAGGATGTCCCGTTTCTATTCAGATT
>CALIEL010000138.1 GCA_938022235.1 Oribacterium parvum | reverse complement strand
TGTGCAAATATCTTGTGGAAAATGGTGCGGATGTGACGATTACAGAAAAAGACGGTATGCGTCCTTACAGCATAGCGGTTGAAATAGGCGATGAGGAAATGGCAGAGTATTTTAAGGAGTTAGAGCCTGATAGCTATCACAGTCTGCATAATAAGTTAGATGAATTAAAGCCATTTAAGTTGTCTAAGGCAGTAATGGATTTTCTTCAAGGTGATGAATTACATGTTGAACTTAATGATTGTGACTTTAAGTGGATTGAGTTTTTCTCTCTGACGGATACGATACCTATGAAGAAAGGCAGAGCCAAGTTTCTTCGTCTGTCAAAGGCTACAGGAGATTATGACCATATCTGCATTGTGTGGAATCCTAAAACCAAGAAGGTAGCCTTTTATGACATGGAACATGAGGAAATGAAGGATATGTGCGGTTTTGAAGAATTTATAAATAATATGACGTTATATATGCAAAACATAGTTGAGGGAGAATACGAATAAATATTACAAGGGTGAAACTATGAAGATAGATGATAAATTAAAAAAGATAGCAGACTACATTTGCGAGAATTTTGAGGATTTGGATATGGACGATTCTGTAGAAGAGGGATATCTCGATGATTACGAAGAAATCCTTGGAGCTACAGAGAAAATACGTTATTCTCCTTACCCTTAACAAGTGTCAATTGTGTAGCGTTCTGTATTTCGTTTATAAATACTCTCTATAAGACAACGGAGCTATCCGGAAAGACAATTAGACAAGTAGTCCATAAAAATATACAATAAACGAGGCTATTTAATTTATATAATTGTATGTTTTTAAGTATGGGGTGAGGCATGAACGGCATTTCCAAGGATTATGGGGCAGTTAGCAGTGTAGAGGAGCTGTTGGAACAGGAAGAAAAAGGGAAAACAAAGCGGGAGAAAAATCTCGATCTTTTGATTCAATTGAGTCCCTTTTTGATGGGAGTTCTGGCACTTTTAGAATACTTCTATGTTCCTAACCATCACGGGTTTGAGGCAAGTTACGTTTATGCCTTTTTTTTGTTGCTTTTATTATTGGGAAATGGAATTTCTTTTCTGCTTTCCTTTCGGGGAAAAAGGCAAAGGAAGAATTATCTTTACCATGCTCCTTTTCGTGCTTTTGTGTTTTTTTTGTTCATGCTCTATGATTCCCTGACCCTAAAAAGCAATATTTTGATTACTCCATATTTTCCCAGTATTGACAAGGTGCTTTCTTCTATGGTGCAGGATAGAGCGTACCTGTGGGAATGTACCATGAGCTCTTTGTTTTTATTATTTTGCGGTTATTTTTCCGGTTTAATTGTGGGGCTTCTTACAGGAATTGCCTGTGGGTATAACAAAAAAATAAATTACTGGATTGAACCTTTTATGAAACTCCTGGGCTCAATTCCCAGTACTACATGGATTCCGATCGTCATGGTTTTAGCGACTTCTTTGTTCCGGGGAAGTGTCTTCATCATTGCGCTGGGCGTTTGGTTCTCCATTACCTTAGCAACAATTACCGGCATTCGGAACATGGACAAGTCTTATTATGAGGCGGCAAGAACTTTGGGGGCAAAGGAGAAGGATTTGATCCTGGAAATCGCTATACCCTCGGCCTTACCCAGCATTTTCCAAGGTATGGTTCAGGCCATGAGTTCAGCTTGTATGGCTTTGATGGTTGCGGAAATGATTGGTGTGGAGTCCGGACTTGGCTGGTATATCACCTGGCAAAAGAGCTGGGCGGAGTATGGAAAGATGTACGGTGCCATTATTCTCATCTGCGGTATCTTTGTTACCGTGAATTTTCTTTTAAACAGCATCAAAAAACGAGTGCTTCGTTGGCAGGAAGGTATGCTGAAGGATTGATAAGAAAAGGATTAGAAGAATTAGAACTGACAGTTGGCTGAAAGAAAGAACCTGTCCGGAAAGGAGTAGCTCTTGGGATTAGTAATAGAAAATGTTTCAAAAAGTTTTGCCCGTAAGGAAAAAGAAATTACCTTCGCTCTTTCTCCTGTGAATTTGCAGGTGGAGGAAGGAGAATTTCTTTCGATTGTAGGCCCCAGCGGATGTGGTAAATCCACTTTGCTTCGTTTGGTGGCCGGATTAATCCCTCCCACTTCGGGAAGACTAATGCTGGATGGGCAGGAAATAGAAGGAACGGATGCCAAAAGAGGCATGGCCTTCCAAAAGCCCACTCTTTTTCCATGGCTTACGGTTGAGGAAAATATTGCCTTCGGCCCCAGAATGCAGGGAAAGAAAAAACCGGAAGAGATAGAGAGAATGTTGGAGTTGACACATTTGACT
>CALIEL010000137.1 GCA_938022235.1 Oribacterium parvum | reverse complement strand
ATCTTTCCAAACATGTGGAACGTATGGGATATAGTCATGTGGCGGTTAGCTCCTGCTCCGCTGAAGAGCTGGAAGAGCAATTTCCGGCATTCTTTTCCAGAATTTTGGTGGATGCGCCCTGTTCCGGAGAGGGGATGTTTCGGAAAAACCCGGAGGCCATAGCGGATTGGTCCTTAGAGAAGGTTTCCCAATGTGCGGCCTTACAAAGAGAGATTCTGGACCATGCCATAGGAATGCTTAGAGAGGGGGGGCTTTTGGCCTATTCCACCTGTACCTTTTCCGAGGAGGAAAATGAAGGGATGCGGGAGTGGATTTTAGATAAGCATCCGGAGCTCAGCTTCTTGGGAGATAAGCATCTTTATTTTCATAACAGTGTGGGAGAAGGTCAATACTTTGCCATATTTCGTAAGCAGGGAAATGACCTAAAGAGAGAGGATGTGGACACTTCTAAGCTTTCCATGCTTTGGGAAAAGAAGGCCAAGAAATATTTTTACTACCCTTCTTCATTAAAAGCTTTTCTGTCCTTGCCTCTTCTTCGCATCGGCATTGCCGTACTGGAAGAGGGAAAGAAGGGATGGGAATGGAGCCACAGCCTAAGTCATGCTATCGACCTTCCTAAATGGGGAGATTCTCTTACAAAGCTTCCGGAAAAATCGGTGGAGATCAAATTGCTTTACAGACTCTCCTTGGCTAAAGAAGACAGAAGGGTAGAGGCTTATCTTAATGGACAAGAAATAGCGGTAGAGAAAGAAGAGCTTCAGAATTTTCTTATAGCTGACAGGAAAGTCAATGGAAACAGTGAAAAAAGCGACAAAAAAAGCGACAAAAAAAGTGATAAAGAAGGCGATAAAGGATTGGCTCTTTGTGCTTGTGATGGACTTCCTTTGGGCTTTGGATATTACCGAAACGGAAGGCTTAGAAACCTCTATCCTAAGGGAATACGCTTTAAAAAATAGAAGCATATATTAAAAGTTTGTTATTTCTTTGGCTTGAATTAGATTTTGCTATCGTTTACAATAAGCCATGTTAAAAGGGCAATTTGCCCCCAAAATAGAAATGGAGGAAGATTATGGATCAGCGTAACTCTTTGGCAAGGAAGCGTATAGAGGCCTTGCTGGATGAATCCAGTTTTGTGGAAATCGGTGCCCATGTTTGCAGCAGAAGTACGGATTTTAATGCCGGAGAAAAGCAGGAAGCATCGGATGGAGTCATTTGTGGGTATGGCAGTATTTCCGGTAAGCCGGTATATATTTATGCACAAGACAGAGAGGTACTTTCCGGAAGTATTGGAGAGATGCATGGAAAGAAGATTGCAAGTCTCTATGATACGGCCATGAAGATGGGATGCCCTGTGGTGGAATTACTGGATTCCAGCGGACTTCGTATTCCGGAAGCCACAGATGCTATTTTTGCCCTTTCTACCATTTACGAGAAAAAGGCAAAGGCAAAGGGTCTGGTTCCCCAATATACGGTGATTTTCGGCCAGGTAGGAGGTGGTCTTGCCATTCTTCCTTCTCTTTCCGACTTTTCCTTTATGGAAAAAGAGGAGGCCAGATTATTTCTTACCGCTCCTGACGGGGTGGAGGGCAATAAGGATGAGGCTTTTGCGAAAGCGGAAGCTCAGGCTAAGCAGGGAAATCTTGATTTTTACGGGACGGAAGAAGAGATTTTTGATGAAGTCCGTAAGGCGTTTGCTTTTTTACCTGCCAATAATGAAGATGCCGCTTATCAGGAGGATGTGGAAGACAGCTTAAACCGCAGTGTGGAGGGCTTCTTTGCATTGGCACCGAGAGAGGCACTGGAAACTCTTTCGGATGAAGGAAGAATCTTTGAAGTAAAGTCCCATTTTGGAGAAGGGGCGGTTACTGCCTTTATTTCCTTAAATGGACAGACTGTAGGTGCGGTGGCTACTAATGGTGAGCCTCTACATTGGAAGGCAGTGGAAAAGATGGATCAATTCCTTCGCTTCTGTAACAGCTATTCTATTCCTATCCTGACAGTGTGTGATGTGCCGGGCTTTGAAAACTGCTCTTGCAATGAAAAACACATGGCAAAGGCTATGGCAAGTCTTCTTTCCATCTATGGAAATGCTTCCGTGCCTATGGTGAGCCTCGTGAAGAAGGCTATCGGTTCCGCAGGAGCGGCCATGGGAAGTAAGGGACTGGGCGTAGACCTGGTTTATGCATATCCCGAGTCTGAGATTTCCATTATGGATGCCAAGTACGCAGCGGATATTTTGTATCCTGAAAAATCCGCTTCCGAAAGAGAAGAGGAAAGTAAGAAATTTTTAGCGGAGAAATCCTCTGCCTTAGCGGCGGCAAAGAGAGGCTATGTGGATGATTTGATTTTACCGGAGGAAAGCCGTCAAAGAATTATTTCCGCTTTTGAAATGTTATACGGAAAGGCTAACTTTGATTTTCATAAAAAATTCGGAAGCAACTAGGAGGGGAAAATGAAGAAAATAAAGAAAATATTCCTCCTCTGTACTTTGCTTCTGTCCTTCTTTTTACTTTCCTGCGGAAAGCAGACTGTGGAAGCGGAAGCCTTGGATCCTTCCACATCGGCTGAACTTGAACAAACGATAGAGCAGTATTTTACCTCTATGGTAACCCAGGATGAGAGTAGTCTTAATCAGGGGATTCAGGAGGCCTACAAGGCTA
>CALIEL010000136.1 GCA_938022235.1 Oribacterium parvum | reverse complement strand
GACTGAGCAGTGGTTTATGTTAACCACTGCTCACTTTGCTTTGCAAAGCAACTTCCAAAGGAAGTTGGTCTACGTACAGGGAGTACTTTTCCGAAGAAAAGTACTCCCTTAGCAGTACTAACTTCAAGCTTCGCTTTAGCTTGCTTTCAGTAAGTACTGACGGGCTCAGATTGCCCTCTTTCATGCCTATACTGCATCTGTCGCTTCAATTCATTGTTTATACAGTCCTTCACTTCGCAGGCTTTCGGTAAATACCGGCAAGATCGGATTGCTCTCTTTCATGCCCATACTGCACCTGTCGCTTCAATTCATTGATTGTTTCAGTCCTTCAGTTCGCAGGATTTCGGTAAGTTTCAACGAGCTAAGATAAGCTCTCTTTCAAGCCTATATTGTCTAAAATCTTTTCATTACTTTGATTTTTTATAGCCTCTTTTTTCCAAAAATTTCTTCACTTCGGCTGCATCTCTAAGATGTGTAATACGTAAAGAAGAGTCCTTTTTTCTTGTCAAAGACTCCTGATATGATTCTTCTATAGCATTAGCAAATTTTTCGACCTGCTCCTCCCCTGATACTACAAAACTTTTTGTTATACTTCCAGTTGGCATAAGTTCTCCTTCTATAAATCTATTGCTCCCTCATCCAGCAAAAACTGCTCTACGCCAAGATAAAGAATCCCGTCTTCATCATGCTTTGGGAGGATATAGTCTTTTACAATAACTATTTTCCTAAAGAAGTCCCCGGACTGCTTTAAGGAGGCGGTTTCCTGTGCTCTTTTCTCCGGGCTGTCTACGTGTAAGGCTGACTGAATATAATATTTATTGCTTCCTCGATTCACTATAAAATCAATTTCCAGATTTTTCCGTGCTCTTTTGCCCTCTTCATTTTTATAATTTTGCTCCACAACGCCCACGTCCACATTTAAGCCACGCATACGGAGTTCGTTGTAAATGACATTTTCCATAATGTGCGTCATTTCGTTTTGTCTAAAATTCAGTCTGGCGTTTCTGAGACCGGTGTCGGAAAAATAATATTTGTAGGGTGAGGAGATGTATTTTTTCCCTTTCACATCAAATCTTCTGGCTTTTTCCATCAAAAAGGCATCAATAAAATAATCCAGATAAGTGCTGATGGTTAACTGAGAGATTTTGATATTTTTTTCCGATTGAAAGGTATTTTCCAGCTTTCTCGGATTGGTAAGGGAGCCAATGGAAGAGGAAACGATATCCAGTAAATCTTCCAGAATAAAGGCTTCTTTGCCAATACGGTTCCTCTCCATCACATCTTTAATATAGGTATTCTGAAAGAGATTTTTCAGATATTCACTTTTTTCTTCCGGCGTTTTCATGCTAAGGACGGTTGGCATCCCGCCATATAGACAATATTCTTCGAAAGCCAGTCGGGGATTTCCCTCATAGCAAGAGGAAAACTCTGCAAAGGAAAATGGATATACCCGAATTTCATCCCCTCTGTCCCGAAACTGCGTCAGCACATCGGAGGACAGCATCTTTGAATTGCTGCCGGTAATGTAAATATCCGCATTGGGAAGCTTCATCAGGCCTAAAACAAGGTCTACAAAGCCAATTTTATTTTCACTGTTTTTAATATAAGGATTCTCTACTTCTTCCACAAATTGAATCTCGTCAATAAAGATGTAGTAGTTTTGTTCCGGTTGCATGCGCTCCCGAAGGTAAGCATCCAATGTAAGGGGATTTCTATACTGCATGTTGCGAAGCTCATCCAAAGCTATGGTAATGATTTGCTCCTCTTTGATGCCAAGACTGAGCAAATATTTTTTATATAGCGTGAATAACAGGTATGACTTTCCACATCGCCGAAGGCCGGTGATGATTTTTACCCTTCCATTATTCTTTTTATCGATTAAACGCTTTAGATATCTAGGTCTTTGCACTTCCATAGGATTCTCCTATTTTATATTTTTGTGTAAATGCACATTTTTATAAAATGTTTTTTCTATTATAAAGGTAAAGGGTGGAAAGAACAAGGGAGTACCGCAGGCTTGCGATACTCCCTCCTAATAAAAGAAGCTGTAAATATAAAAAATTATGTTGTATGCAATATGGGGCAAAAAGAGAAGTAGTCTGAGCCTGCTGCATTCTTGCCACAATTCTCTTGTATAGTACCATTATGCATATTGTATTGTTTTAATTTGCTGTAGTTCGAGATCCAGCTTTCTTTTCTGCATTCGAATATCAATGTCATTCTGCATATTGATGAAATATTCATCCGAAACACCGAATAGCTTTGCGAGCCAGAGAGAGGTATCAATCGTGATTTTTCGTCTATTATGCAGAATGTCTTGGATTCTGGAAACAGGAACATGAATTGCTTGTGCAATGCCATAGGCGCTCAGTTCCATCGGCTCCATAAATTCTTCTCGAAGGATTTCACCAATGCTTGGTGGCTCAATATAATTTAATTCCATAACTTCTCCTTTTTTAGTGGTAATCCATAATCTCAACGTTTCTAGCTTCTGCAAGATGAAAGCTAAAGCACAGCCGAAATTGTTTGTTGATGCGAATACTATATTGCCCTGCTCTACCACGAAAACTACTACCAAAACTACCATGAAACAGAAAGAAATAATTAAAATAATTGCTGAAAATCCTCACATTAGCGCGAACGAAATGGCAGAAAAATTAAACCTTACTGTTGATGGTACGTTATCATTTAAATAAAATGAGGAAAGCAGGACTTATTCGATATGAGGGTTCAACAAAATTAGGTCAGTGGGTAATTATGAAGCTAAATGGTAAATAACCTGTCCTTTCAAAAAATCCACCAGCTTTCTGCGAGATTTATGGATTAATCAAGACAAGTAAGCGACATTAAAATGTCGGTTTGAATGTCGGTTTGAATGTCGGTTTGACAAAGAACAAGGATGTTGTATGCAATATAGGTCTGAAAGAGGGGCGAAGCTAGCGGGAGCGTGTCCCGAAGACAGCCCCATACTGCATCAGAGCGCACTGTACAAGGAAAACAGTCCCTCACTACGAAGGCGAAGTTAGCAAGAGCGTGTCCGATTCCATGCCTATACTGCATTGGAGCGAACTCCTATGATGAAGACAATTCCCTCTCTACAATCCATCTCGCAGCTTCCTCTAAATTTTCAAAGTATGGAGGGCAAGGCTTCCCTTCCTCTTCCAGCTTCTTTTTCTCCTCTTTCCCGTAGCCGGTAGCCAGAAGGATAGGCTGTACGCCAAAGTTTTCTCCGGCTTCACAGTCCAAAATTTTATCTCCAATCATATAGGAATGGGAAAGCCAAGCTTTTCGCTCTGCTTGCTTGTGCTCCTGCTCCAACGCTTCCCGTTCTTCCCTGCTTAAGCGGTAGGGGCTTTGAATGGGAAACTCTGCTTCATTTCCCTGCAATAAATCCCACTCGGCCTGATAGAGCATTCCGGGATTGGGCTTTCGGCAATCACATTCCCTCTGATAAGCTCCTATTCCTTTCGGATGATGAGGACAGTAATAGATGCCTTTCAGGAAAATGTCTCTCTTCCGAAGCTCTTCCCGAAGATAACTATGGAGTACCTCCGCATCCTTTTCTCCGTAATAGCCTCTTCCAATTCCGGCCTGGTTCGTAACTACCACCAGCTGAAAACCGGCTTTGAACAAGATGGATAAACCCTCCAAAACATGGGGCAGAAAGCGAAAGTCCTCCACTTTATGCAGGTAGGAAACTTCCTCATTGATGGTCCCGTCCCGATCCAGAAATACGGTTTTTCTCAATGCCTTATTTTCCATTCTTCCCCTGCTCCACATCCGTAATAAACTGCTGATAGTCCTTGGGAATGCCGATATCCATGAAATAGCCATCGAAGGGGAGCCCGAAGATTCGCTTTCCTTCGGAAAGCCATTTGGGGATGCAGTCCTGCTCCAAGCTTTGCTTTCCTTCGGGGATTTCTGCAATCAGGCTCTTCTTCATCACATAGATGCCTCCATTGATTTCCCCGGATAAAGACTTTGGAGACACCGAAGCTGCTTGCTGAGCATTTCCCTCTATCGGCTGTTTCGAGCCTTCACCAAGCTTTTCACCAAGCTGCTGCCCACCATCTTCCAGCTTCTCATTCCATGCCAAAATCCGGCCTGCTGCATCTCTTCTCACTGCGCCGTAGCGGGAAATATCCGGTACAGCTCTGGTGGCAAGGCTGAAGTCCCCATCATTTTCCTGATGAAAATGGTAAAGTCCCTGATAGTCCATGGGGAAATAGGTGTCCGCATTCAGCACCAGTACCTCTTCCTCCATAATCTTCGGAAGGGCGTTTCGGATGGCGCCCCCGGTGCCTAATGGCTCTTCCTCATAGGAATAGGCAATCTTTAGACCGAAGGCGGAGCCGTCCTGAAAATACTCTTCAATCATCTCCCCCATATAGCCCAGAGCAAAAATCACCTCTGTAATGCCCTTGTCCCGGAGCATTTCCAAAAGGTACTGTAAAAAGGGCTTTCCGCAAATATCCGCCATGGGCTTGGGGCGGTCCGAAACCACGGAACGAAGTCTGGTGCCCATTCCTCCACATAATAAGATTGCCTGCATTTTCCCTCCTTACAAAATGAATTTACTTTAACTCCAGCACTTCTCCGTCTTTCCCGAGACCGAAGTCCTCTCGAATACCTTCAAATACCGCCTCTGTGGAAAATGCCTTTTCCACAAATTCCAGGGATTTCTGTCCCATTTCCCGAAGCTTGGGAATGTTTTGGTACAGCAGTGCTCCGGTTTTGGCAAATTCTCTTTCTTCTCCCTCGATAGCCACTACTTCTTCAATGCCCGGGATGCCTTCCGCTCCGCAGGGGGTGGTCAGGATGGCGGCGCCTTCGTGGAGGGCTTCCACCACCTTGCCCTTCACACCTGCTCCGTAGCGCAGGGGCACAATCACCATTCGGCTTTCCTGATAGAGGCTGTGGAGCTTTTCGTCACTGACAAAGCCCAGCACCTCGATGCCTTCCTGCTGTCCCAGGGCCAGAACCTTCTCTGTAGGCTTACTGCCCACGATGCGGAAAGAAATGTTCGGAAGCTGTCTTCTCATTAAGGGGAAGATTTCCTTGGCAAACCAAAGCACGCCGTCCTCATTTGGCGGGTGGGCAAAGCCTCCCACAAAGAGCATCCCTTCCCGGCCTTCCGTCATTTTCTCCACCTGCACGGAGTCGGAGAACACATAGGCGGTAATGGCCTTTACCGGAATACTGTCGTCAATCTTATGGATTTCCTCCACCTCTAGGTTGGAGGGGTAATAGCTGATGTCCGCCTTTTGCAAGACGGAAAGCTCCATGCTCTTAAAGTAGGCGATTTCCTCTAAAAGCTCCGGTCTTGGCTTCAGGGCATACTCCCTTTGCAAACGGAGAAAATGCAGGTCATGGCCATAAAAAATAATCTTCCAGTCTGTATTTTCCTTGATATAGTCAATGTACTTGGAGGCAATGTGGGGGCGGTTCAGATAAACAATCTGAATCATCTGCTTATTGTCTTCCATCCACTTCCAAATGCCCCCCTGCATCTTACTGCCGTAAAGGACTTCGATTCCCATTTGCTCCAGGGCTTCAGTGTAGGGCTCTTCCTTTAGGAAATTGTCTCCTAAGAACTTTATCTGCACGCCCTTTTCCGCCAGCATTTTCAGGTACTGGTAGGTAGTTTTGGAGCCTGCGTCCTTGTCAAAGGTGGGCACATAGTGGTCTACGAAGAGCACATAGCGCTTGCCCATGCCCCGTTCTCTGGCCTGGAAGGGGTTGGGGCTTCCGATATTGACGCACTGCTTTTTCAGCTCTTCCTTCCATTTTTCCTTGAATTTTTCCTGGTTGACCTTCTGGTAACGCTTCAGGCCGCTGCCTTCCACATCCGTTCCGTTGGAAATGCCTTCATAATGGATAACCTTGGACTTGGGCTGATACAGCACCTTCTTGCCCATTTTCCGTACGGAAAATGCCAGGTCAGAATCTTCGCAGTAGGCGGGAGCAAAGAGCTCGTCAAAGCCGCCCAGCTCCTTCCAAATGCTTGTCCGCACCAAGATGGCGGCACCGGAAATGTAGTCCACTTCCTTCACATAGTTGTACTCCGGATCCTCCGGGTCTTGCAGTCTGCCGTAGTTCCAGCCGGAAGCATCGGACCAGATAATGCCGCCTGCCTCCTGCAATCTTCCGTCCGGGTACACCAGCTTTGAGCCTACGATTCCCGCATCCGGCCGTCTTTCCATTAGCTCCACCAAGGAGGAAAGCCATCCCTCCGTCACTTCCGTATCATTGTTTAAGAAGAAAATGTATTCTCCCTTGGCTAAAGCGGCGGCCTGGTTGCAGTTTTTCAAAAAGCCCATATTTTCCTTGTTCCGGGCAATCACCAGATTCTCCGAAAAAAGTCGTAAATCTCTGGTGGCATCCGTGGACACATCATCCGCAATAATTACCTCATAAGGCGTCTCCACGGAACTTGTGAAACGGAGAATGGACTGTAAACAGCGGTAGGTATAATGAATCTGGTTATAACAGGGAATGACGATACTGACCTTGGGATTCTCTACCTTGGGAAGGCAAACCTTTCCCCCGTCAAAATAGGCCTGTCCGATCTTAAAATGTCCGGAAATCCGATTTCTTCCCTCCGCCGTAAAATATAGGGGCAGGGTTTTAAAGGGGTGGAGGACTGTTCGTCCCATGTAATGAAGAATCAGTCTTCTCTTACTGTCCTTTGGAAAACGGCGGTTAAAGGCAGTGGAAAGCCGTCTTCTAATCTTCGAAGGCAGGCTTTGGTGCCGTTCAAAGTAATTTCGCTCCTCCTGAAGCTGAGCAATGTCCCGCTCATGGGCACGAATCACATTTTCCAGATTGCCCACGTGCACATTGGTAAGACGGTTGACCTACCGCTCTTTCTTTACGGAAATCTCCTTTTCCTTCAGCTCTTCCTGCAAATATTGAATCTGCT
>CALIEL010000135.1 GCA_938022235.1 Oribacterium parvum | reverse complement strand
AAGTGAGCAGAGGCTCTATTCCCTTTGATAAGGAGCGTTCCGGCTTCGTAATGGGAGAGGGTGCCGGCATTTTAGTACTGGAGGAAAGAGAACATGCTCTGAAGAGAGGGGCTAAGATTTACGGAGAGGTGCTGGGCTACGGCGCCAACTGTGATGCCTTCCATATTACCTCCCCGGCTCCAAATGGAGAAGGTGGAGCAGACTGCATGAAGCTGGCTTTAAAGGATGCAAATCTTGCTCCTGAAAAGATTGACTATATCAATGCCCACGGTACTTCCACAAATTTAAATGATAAAGGAGAAACCACAGCCATCAAGACGGTTTTTGGAGAAAGAGCATATTCCATCCCCGTATCCTCCACTAAGTCCATGACCGGACACCTTTTGGGCGGTGCAGGAGCAGTGGAGGCCATCTTCTCCGTGCTGGCTTTGAAGGACAGCTTTGTACCGGCAACCATGAATTATCAGGTAAAGGATGAAGAGCTGGATCTGGACTATGTGCCAAATCAGGGAAGAAAGCAGGAACTGCAGTACAGCCTTTCCAATTCCTTAGGCTTCGGCGGCCACAATGCCTGCTTGATTTTCGGAAAAGCAGAGTAGTTTCCCCGACGATGCAGTAAGCGAATAATAAGATAGAACTGTAAAAAATCAGCATTTCTGCCGTATCGCATTTAAAATTCGGGCACGCTCCCGCTAGCTTCGCCCTGCAGCAGTACTAAGCTTCAAGCTTCGCTACACTCGCTTTCAGCAAGTACCGGCGGGCTCAGATTACCCGTTTTTTAAAGCTATGCAGCCGAAAGCCACTTTAAGTTATTTTAGCAGTTCCATCTTCAATACCTACTCCATCGGCGGGGAAACTGCCGGTGGAATTATTTTAGAGGAGGTCAATATGCCTAAGTTAAACATTGAAGAAATCAAAGCCATTATTCCCCATCGTTATCCTTTTTTGCTGATTGACGAAATTCAAGACTACGAAGCGGGAGAATTTGCGGTGGCAAAGAAATGCGTCACCATCAACGAGCCCTTCTTCCAAGGGCATTTTCCCTCCTATCCGGTAATGCCCGGAGTTTTGATTGTGGAAGCTTTGGCACAGACCGGGGCAGTAGCTCTTCTGGCTCTTCCGGAAAATAAAGGAAAGATCGCCCTCTTTGGGGGAATCAAGAATTGTAAGTTTAAAAAACAGGTTCGTCCGGGAGATGTACTGGAGCTTAGCTGCCGAGTAGTGAATAGAAAAGGCCCGGTAGGAATAGGAGAGGCGGAAGCCAAGGTGGATGGCAAGACCGTGGTGAAGGCGGAATTGACTTTTGCAGTGCAGTAGGGCTTTATGCACTAATGAGGAAAAGAAGTTACAATAATAGTTGCAATGGTTTTCCTGCAGTGCAGAGCTGAAAGCGGGGCACGCTCTCGCTAACTTCGCCTACCAGGGGTACTAAGCTTCAAGCTTCGCCCTGCTCGCTTTCAGCAAGTACCCGGGGGCTCAGATTACCCCGCTTTCAACCCTCCACTGCGGGAAAACCCCGGACTAACTTTGAACCATTCTTTTCCACCGGTACATAAAGCGAAGGAAGTAATTTTAGGGGGATCTGAGCGTTGCTTTGAAGTTGTGCCGAAAGAAGAAAGGAATCAGAGAAATTTAGAGTGCATTTTGCGACACCGACGAAACGGCAAGAGGCTCTTCATCCTTCGATTTTTCTATAAATTGAACTGACTTAAATGAAATGCATTTTATTTACCGGCTTATTTTAATGGTTCTTGTTCTGAACTTCTGAGACCGGCGGAGGGGAAGCATGATATTGAACAGCATTTCTGTGGTACAGCTTCCGATGAGGGCAATCTGAGCCCGCCGGCACTTGCGAAAAACAAAGGTACTGCTGTTTTTCGCTTAGTGTCCGCTGCAGGGCGAAGTTAGCGGGAGCGTGCCCGAAGAGGAAGGCTGTACCGCAGAAATGTGCTACAACTACATCTCTCCGGCCCTCAGATTCGGAATGAAACCATTAAAACCCCTTATATAAAATCATTTTATTAATAACAGTTGAAATTTTATAGAAAAATTCCTTATAAGCTATAGGCAAATGAAAGTTTTTCTGTTAAAGTTTAACAAGTCACAGTTTATTTATTTCAAGAAGAGAGAATGCTATGTTTAGTGAATCGATTATTGAGTTGTACAACAAGTTTCGAATTTATTTTTATATGCAGGTGTTTGCGAAATTCGAAAAGAGAGAGGCCAGTCTGACCACTGTGGAAAGCTATAGCATTGAATGCATCAAGGCCCTTGGGGAGCCTACGGTACAGGAATTTGCCATTATGATGGGAATTTCCGCTCCCAATGCTGCTTATAAGGTGAATGCTTTGGTACAAAAGGGGTATATTGAGAAGATTCAGGATGAAAATGATCGAAGAGAGTTTCATCTTCGCCCTACCAAAAAGTTCTGGGATTACTACAATGTTTCCTATAGCTATGTAAAAACTGTAGAGGCTCGGTGCAGAAAGCGCTTCAGTAAGGAAGAACTGGAAAAGTTTGAGGAGATGGTAAAGATTATCACTACAGAGCTTATGCCGGAGTTGGATACCCAGAAATTTACCAAATCCGGGTTTGAAAACCATGTCAGCATTGGAGAAGTAGAGGAGTAAGTAACTTCTTCCCTCAGCAGAGCCGAAAAGCCCCCTTTTTATACCAAAATCCGGTATGAAGGGGGTTTTTGGATGAAAAAAGTTAATTTTCATGGAAGAAAATTTCTTATTTCGCAGAAAGGAATTGCCTTTTTTCTTGCTAGCCGAGAAAGCCTATGATAATATAAATCGGTATATGCCTTAGGGCTGAAAGTAGCCGGATTTACTTCGGGGAAAGCAGGAATAAAGGCAAAATCTGGTGAAACATTTTCACTTCTTCATGGGGGAGAAAAGGGTTTCACCAAGTTCGATTGTAAAGGAAGTAGAAGATGAACAAGAAATCAAATGCAGTGCTGCGGCTTATAGGAATCCTCCTTCTGACCATAGCTTTTTGTGTTTTGGGATACCTGAATGCAAAAAACATTAAGCTGGGATTGGATTTAAATGGTGGTGTGTCTATCACTTACCAAACCGTGGAAGAGAATCCTACCGCCGAGCAGATGAGTGACACGGTGTATAAGCTTCAACTGAAGGCTCAGAGCTATTCCACAGAGGCTCAGGTATATCAGGAAGGAAAAAATCGTATCAATATTGATATTCCCGGAGCTACCGATGCCAATGAAATTCTGGCGGAGCTTGGAGAGCCCGGTACCCTGCAGTTTGCGGATGAGGATGGAAATGTCCTTCTTACCGGAGATGATGTAAAAACGGCTACTGCGGGAATGACCAACCAGAACAATAATCGTGAATATGTGATTGAGCTGAACTTTACCGAGGCAGGTGCGACGAAATTTGCGGAGGCCACCAAAAACAATGTGGGAAAGCGTATTTTCATTATCTACAACAATGAAGTTATTTCTTCCCCCAATGTTAAAGAAGCCATTTCCGGCGGACAGGCTTCCATCAGTCCTATCGAAAGCTATGAAGAGGCACAGAAGATTGCTTCTACAATTCGTATTGGTGCTTTGCCGGTAAGCTTAACAGAGCTTCGCTCCAATGTAATTGGTGCTACTTTGGGTGTGGAGGCCATTTCTACCTCTTTGCAGGCGGCTGTAATCGGTATTGCCTTGGTAATGCTTTTCATGCTTTGTGTGTATCGTCTACCCGGCCTTGCGGCTTCCCTGGCTCTTTTCATGTATGTTGGACTGGAAATGGTACTGATGCAGGCCTTTGAAGTAACCCTGACTCTACCGGGTATTGCAGGTATTATTTTGTCCATCGGTATGGCAGTGGATGCCAATGTTATTATCTTTACTCGAATCAAAGAGGAAATAGGTGCCGGGAATTCTGTGGAGAAGGCCATTAAGTCAGGATTTGAAAAGGCTCTGTCTGCTATTTTAGATGGTAACATCACTACTCTGATTGCGGCGGCAGTGCTGTATATCCGCGGTTCAGGAACCGTAAAAGGCTTTGCAACCACCTTGGCCATCGGTATTATTATTTCTCTAATCACCGCACTTTTTGTAACCAGGGCATTGTTGACTACCTTCTTTGCTTTAGGAGCTACAAATCCCAATTTATACGGTGTTAAGAAGGAAACTAAGGTCATCAACTTTATCGGGTTCAGAAAGATTGCTTACAGTATTTCTTCCTTAGTGATTATTGCGGGATTTGTATTCCTTTTTATGAATAAGCAACATACAGGAGACCTCTTTAACTACGACTTGGACTTCAGGGGAGGTTCTTCCACCACCATTACCTTTGATAAGGATCTTTCCATGAAGGAAGTGGATAGTGAGGTAATCCCTCTCTTTACTTCGGCTACCGGAGGTAATGCCTCCACCCAGGCGGCTAAGGTTGCCGGCACCAATGAGGTTATCATTAAGACCAGAACCATGACTACAGAGGAAAGAACCAAACTGTATGACAGTCTGCAAGAGAAGTTTTCCATCTCCGAGGATAAGATTGTTACCGAGAACATCTCCGGTGCGGTATCTACAGAAATGAAGAAGGATGCGGTTTGGGCTTTGGCTATCGCTATCTTCTGTATGCTGATTTACATTTGGGTTCGATTTAGAGACATTAAGTTTGCCTCAGCTTCCGTAATGGCACTGGCCCATG
Source organism: Oribacterium parvum (assembly GCA_938022235.1). Lineage (GTDB taxonomy): Bacteria > Bacillota > Clostridia > Lachnospirales > Lachnospiraceae > Oribacterium > Oribacterium parvum_A. Next base: position 4,658 of record CALIEL010000135.1, on the reverse strand, counting down.
ACGTATTGATTACCATTACCTTCTATGCGGCGCTTCGTTGGGCCGTAGGTTCTAACTTTATTGCCTGCATCCTTACCATTGTAGGTTACTCTATTAACGCCACCATCGTTATCTTTGACCGTATTCGTGAGAATCTACATAACGGAACTAAGAAGAAGGGATTGGAGTATGCGGTTAATGAGGCGATTTCCAGTACGGTAACCCGCTCTATCAATACCTCTTTGACCACCTTTATTTCCGTATTTGTGCTTTACATTTTTGGAGTAAGTTCCATTCGGGAATTCACCTTACCCTTGATGGTGGGAATTGTGGCCGGTGCTTGGTCTTCCGTATGTATTGCGGGACCGCTTTGGTTTGATTTTGTGATTCTTTCCAAGAGAAAGAAAGAAAAACTTAGTAAGAAGTAGAATGGTGAGGGGGAGCTATGGCAGTTGCCAAAATGAAATATGAAATTAAAGGGCAGTGCGGAAGAGCTAAGTCTGCCCATGTGGAAACCGTCCATGGCGTAATTGAAACCCCGGTCTTTATGAATGTAGGCACTGTGGCTGCGATTAAGGGTGGGGTATCCACGGATGATCTCCGCCTGGTACATACCCAGGTGGAGCTGTCCAATACCTATCACCTCCATGTGCGAACCGGGGATAAGGTCATCCGAGAGCTGGGAGGCTTGCACGGGATGATGAACTGGGACAAGCCCATCCTTACCGATTCCGGCGGCTTTCAGGTTTACAGCCTGGCTAAGACCGGAAGAAAGATTCGAGAAGAGGGGGTGGAATTCCGCTCCCATATCGATGGAAGAAGAATCTTTATGGGACCGGAGGAATCCATGCAGATTCAGTCCAACTTAGGTTCTACCATTGCCATGGCCTTTGACGAGTGTCCGCCGGCCTTGGCGGAGCGAGATTATATTCTTCCTTCCGTGGAGAGAACCACCCGTTGGCTTCTTCGTTGTCAGGCGGAGATGGAACGTCTGAACCGTTTGGAGGATACCCTGAATCCTAAGCAGATTCTCTTCGGGATTAATCAGGGAGGTGTTTTGGAAGATATTCGTATCGACCATGCTAAACGTATTACGGAGCTGGATTTGGAAGGCTATGCGGTTGGAGGTTTGGCTGTGGGAGAAAGCCATGAGGATATGTACCGGATTTTGGATGCGGTGGTTCCTCATTTGCCCCGACATAAGCCTACTTACCTTATGGGGGTAGGAACTCCGGAAAATATGATTCAGGCTGTGGATCGGGGAATTGACTTTTTCGATTGTGTATTCCCCAGCAGAAACGGAAGACATGGTCATGTGTATCATGCCACCGGAAAGCTGAATCTTTGGAACCTGGCTTATGAAAAGGATATGCGCCCCATTGAAGAGGGCTGTGATTGCCCGGCTTGCAAAGGGATTCGAAAAGAGGACGGAACGTATACCGGCGGCTATTCCAGAGCCTATATCCGCCATCTTTTAAAGGCGAAGGAAATGCTGGGAATGCGGCTTTGTGTTTTACATAATCTTTCCTATTACAATCGCCTGATGGTGGAAATGCGTAACGCTATTCGGGAAAATCGTTGGGAAAGCTGGAAGACGGAAGCCCTATATAAGTTAAAGATACAAAACTCCTAAGGGAGAAAATTAGACAGAAGAAAAGGAGATATTTTATGGCAGGAATGGGAATAATGGGTTGGATTATTTATGGGGCAGCGATTATTGCCATGTTTTACTTTTTGGGTGTTCGCCCTCAGCAGCAGGAAAAGAAGAAACTACAGGATTTGATGAGTTCCCTTGCTGTGGGAGATACCGTTCTTACCAGTTCGGGATTTTACGGTGTCATCATTGACCTTACAGAGGATACGGTAATTGTGGAGTTTGGCGGAAATAAGAACTGCCGTATTCCTATGCAGAAGACTGCCATCGTTCAGATTGAGAAGGCTTCCAACTAAGGCTTTGATCGAGAGAAGAGCAGATTTTGTTTTAAGCTTTCAAAATACTTATTCTCCTGTTTGGGAAGAATACGATGTTTTACAAAAATAGAAAGAAGGAAAATGATGAGGAAGACCCTGGTTTTACTTTTTGGGGGACAGTCTACAGAGCATGAGGTTTCTTGTCGCTCTGTGCTCACGATTAAGAGGGCGGTAAATCAAGAAAAGTACAAGGTGCTTTGTATCGGTATTACGAAATCCGGGGAATGGATTCCGGTGGAGAAAGAAGAAGCCATTGAAGTCGGAAGCTGGAAGGAAAGTGCAGAGAGAGCCATGATTCTTCCGGACGCAAAGCTTTCTTCCGTGCTTTTTCTGGGGAAAAACGGAGAAAGTCACTTGGAAAAAATTGATGTAGTCTTTCCGGTGCTTCATGGTAAGGACGGAGAAGACGGAACCATTCAAGGACTTTTGGAGATTGCCAGAATTCCCTATGTGGGTTGCGGGGTACTTTCCTCTGCGATTTCTATGGATAAGGTTTATACTAAGATGGCGGTGGAAAAGCCTTTGGCAAAGATTGGCATTCGACAGGCTAAGTATATCTCCTTTGTGCGAAGCCAGTGGGAAAATCAGGAGAAGATCATTTCCAAGGTGGAAGTTGCTCTTTCCTATCCGGTGTTTGTAAAGCCCTCTAATGCAGGATCTTCCTGCGGCGTAAGTAAAGCAAAGGATAGGGAGGCCTTAAAGAAGGCGGTGGAAAATGCCCTTTCAGTGGATAGAAGAGTCTTGGTGGAGGAAAGTATCATAGGACGAGAGCTGGAATGTGCAGTATTCTCCGGAAAAGAAGGGCAGGTAGAAAGTACTTCCGTGGGAGAAATTCTTGCTGCGGCGGAATTCTATGATTATGATGCCAAATATAATAATCCGGATTCCAAGACGGAACTCCATCCGGATATTTCCGGAGAGATTGAAGAGAAGATCAGAAAGGCGGCAGAGACGGTCTTTTTGGCCGTAGACGGCTTCTCCCTCTCCAGAGTGGATTTCTTCTTGTCCGGGGAGGAAGTGATTTTTAACGAAATCAATACTATGCCGGGCTTCACTTCTATTTCCATGTATCCCATGCTTTTTAAGAAAAAGGGATATTCCATAGAAGAGCTGGTAGAGAAACTTTTAGAGAGTGCTTTTCATAGACCTTAAGAATTTCATAAATAATTATTTCCGTGGACTTTAAACTTTTTTGCAAGATTGTGCTATACTAAGTACACAATCAATTTGATTTTAAATGTTTGATTTCCATTCTCCTAGGGACTCTGTTATGCACGCAGAGTCCCTATTATATTGTTTTCATTGTCGTAAAGAAAAGTTATGAAAAAGGAAAGTTGTGACTGAGGTAAGAAATAAAGATGAAGGTCAAAATGACTATGCATACCAGACAAAAATATGACGGGGACTTGGACAGCTTCGTGTTGGAACATTCCGGTGTACTGATGCAAAGAGGAGAGCAGTTTCTTCTCAGTTATTTTCAAGAGGGAGTACACCACGGTATGAAGCTTTATCCGTTGGAAGGGCGTCTGGAGATTATTCGAAACTGGAAGGAAGAGGAGAAGCTTCTCTATGAAGGAGGCGTCCGCTGGAAGGTAAATTATGAAACGGAGGTAGGCGTTCTGCCCCTGGAATTTGATACGGCAGAGGTGGATTTTCGAAATGTCGACTTCTCTCGGGGACAAGGAGAAATTCGTCTCTATTACACACTCTTTCAGTTTGGGCAAAAGGTAGCGGAGACAGAACTCTCCATTGCAATTTCGCCCTATTCAGGGTAAAATGTAAACGTTTCTTTGCAAAAATAAGCACAATAATTTGTAGACTTGGAAATGAGGTGTTCATGGTACTGGCAATTGCTCCACAAAGCATTATTTCGATTTTGTTGGTAATTTTGATTTTGCTTTTCATCGTATTAATAGCTTTATATTTTATGGGAAGACGTTTGCAGGAAAAGCAGGCTGCGCAGCAACCTATGATAGAGGCCAATACCATGGAAGTTTCCATGTTGATTATTGATAAGAAGAAGCTGAGCGTAAAGGCAGCCGTTGCGGCAGGTTTACCGGAACAGGTGGAGAAGGAGCTCCCCTTCTATCTTCGCTTTTCAAAGCTTCCCATTGTCAAGGCAAAGGTGGGACCGAAGGTTTTAGCCCTTATGGCTGATCCCAATGTATATGAGGTGCTTCCCGTTAAGAAGGAAGTAAAATGCGCGGTATCCGGAATCTACATTCGCTCCATCAAGTCTGTACGAGGCGGAGTAGTACCTGAGGCACCGAAGAAAAAAGGCTTTTTCGCCAATTTAAGAAAGAAGGCGGAAGACGAAGTGAAGAAGCAACAGGCAAAGAAGTAGGGCATATAAGAAACGCGGAAAATAAGAAAAGTAGAAAATAAGAAAAAGCCGGGTTTTATGAGAAAGAATTAGCTTTGCGTTTTTTCGGAGGAGGTTTTGGAATAAGGGGTAATCTGAGCCCGTTGGCACTTGCGAAAAACAAAGGAACTGAAGTTTTTCGCTTAGTGCCACTACGTGGCGAGGTTAGCGAGAGCGTGCCCCTGTTCCAAACTCTCCTCCGGAAAAAAGAGGTAGAGCAGATTGTTTTTCTCGTAGAATCTGGCTTTTTTCTTTTGAAATGTTTCGTAGAAAAATATTAAGAGCTATATTTTGTAGGTTTGTCAAACATATGTTACACCCCACTGAATAAATTCCTTTAGGATGG
>CALIEL010000134.1 GCA_938022235.1 Oribacterium parvum | reverse complement strand
ATGAGGCGGACTCCGTTCGAAAGAATATTATGCATGTTCCCGAGTACGGAAGATTCGATGACTTGCTTTCTCTTCTGGACGGACCTTGCGAAAAGGATATGCTTAGCTTCATAAAAGAGCAGTTGGATAAGGATCTTGCTGCCCTGAAAATCGGAGATACTGTCTCTTTATTGGCCAAATGGCTTCCTTCAGTGAACACCAGCAATAAAGACACGGTAAAAATGGCAAAGAAACTTGCAAAAGCTTTGGGATTTAGCGATGCAGAGTATCGTAAAGTCCTTGTTTCTCTGCGGGCGGAAATAAAGTTGATGGAGAATTATCTTCGGGAGAAGGATTACTCCTTTTCCTATGAGAAGCAGCCTTCTAAAACCTTGTATAAGTATAGACTGGCTTTTCTCAGAAATGACAGGGAGAGATATTATGCCTTTTTGGATAAGGCGGAAAAGAATCCTTCTGTAATGAATACGGGAACCTTGACGCCCTATGATGTCGCAGCATCCATTATTCATAAAGAAATGGCGAAAGAGGAAATTACGGAAGAAGAACGCCGTTCACTGGACGTCACCTGGAAGGCACTTCCGGATTATACAGGGGCGGAAAATGCTCTTGCTGTAGTGGACGGATCCGGTTCCATGTATTGTAACTGGGGATCCGGGTACATGCCGGCAGCAGTGGCACAGTCTTTGGGGATTTATTTTGCGGAGCATAACAAGGGCTGTTTCCATAACCATTTTATTACCTTTTCTGAAAATCCGAGATTGGTGGAAGTGCAAGGGCGGGATATTGTGGATAAACTTACGTACTGCGTGAGTTTCGATGAGTGTGCCAATACGGATTTACAGAGCACTTTCGACTTAATTCTGAAGACGGCCATTCAAAATAAGGCAAAGCAGGAGGAAATCCCGGAAAAACTCTATATCATTTCGGACATGGAATTCGATTATTGTGCGAACCATGCGGAAATGACGAATTTTGAGTGCGCAAAAAAGAAGTTTGCAAAGTATGGCTACAAGCTTCCGCAAATTGTATTTTGGAACGTGGAAAGTAGAAACCCGCAACAGCCGGTTACGAAAAATGAGCAGGGAGTTGCCTTGGTGTCCGGCGCTTCTCCACAGATTTTTTCCATGCTTTCCGAGGGGATTTTAGATCCCTATTCCTTTATGCTGGAAACACTATCTTCCGAACGCTACCAAAGGATTTGTGCGTAGAGAGGGGAAATGTATGTTTAATATAGAGGGAAAGGTCAATACGGCAGTTTGTTTTGCGTCAGTGGTGGAAGACTGCGCCATTCAACAAATAAAAAGAATGTGTGACTACGACTTCACAGCCGGGAGTCAAATTCGTATTATGCCGGATGTGCATGCCGGGAAGGGGTGCACGATTGGGACGACAATGACGGTTCACGACAAAGTCGTTCCGAATATTGTGGGCGTAGATATTGGCTGCGGAATGTATACGATTAATTTGGGGAAGATGGAAATCGACTTAGAAAGATTGGATGAGGCTGCGCACTTTATTCCGTCCGGAATGAGCGTATGGGATAGAGAACGGGAAGAGTTTGACTTAGAGGCATTTCACTGTTACGGGCAGCTTAAAAATCCAAATCGTCTTCGGAAAAGTCTGGGAACTCTTGGAGGAGGAAATCATTTTATCGAAGTGGATATTTCGAAAGATGGAACGAAATATCTTGTTATTCATAGCGGAAGTCGAAATCTCGGGAAGCAGGTAGCGGAACTGTATCAGAAAATCGCTATTGAACAGCATAAAGGAGTCACAGACATTCCCGAGGACTTATGTTACCTATACGGAGAGACTTTACAAGACTATCTCCATGACGTTGAACTATGCCAGCATTTTGCAAGAAGAAATCGGGAGATTATGGCGAAGATTATTTTCGAAAAATGCAATTTATGTGGAACAGATGCTTTTCATACTGTACATAATTATATTGATTCGGGAGAAATGATTCTTCGAAAAGGCGCTATAGCAGCGCATGCAGGAGAAAAAGTTCTTATTCCTATCAATATGCGAGATGGAAGCATTCTGGCTCTTGGAAAGGGAAATCCGGAATGGAATTATTCCGCACCGCATGGGGCAGGACGGGTTATGTCCAGAACTAAGGCGCAAAATGAGCTCAGCATGGAAGAATACCGGGAAAGCATGAAGGGGATTTACTCAAGCTCTATCAATCAAGAGACCTTGGATGAAGCGCCCATGGCCTATAAGTCTTTGGAGGATATATTAAATGTCTTGGAAGATACGGTGGATATTATCGAGGTGTTGAAACCGATATACAATTTTAAGGCATCTGAATAAGAAGAGGATTT
>CALIEL010000133.1 GCA_938022235.1 Oribacterium parvum | reverse complement strand
TTGATAAGCATGAAAAATAAAGCAACTATTTGGAAGATTGCCAATTAGTGTGAAGAAGAAGGTTAAGATGAAACAAAATATGAAAGAGCAATTGGAAAAGGAGATCAGAAAACAGTAGATAAAATCATGGGTAACTTAATCTTTTGGGTGATTTTGTTCTCTGCTATCATCACAGTCGGAGGAATCCTACTCGCACCGTATTTTTTAGATATGGTCGGTGCAACAGGTGAAATTAAAGCCTATGGTATAAGAAAAGAAATAAAATCTTGGAGAAGCTGAAGAAATTTATCGAAGGAATATTTCAAAATTTAGTATTAAGTAATTGAAAATGAACTAAGGAAATGATAAAATCCTAATAAGTTAGTTATATCTAATCCAAAAGAATAGAAATAAGTTATGGGAAATTTAACGCATATCGATCGAGAAAAATGCAATTTAAGATGGTATTAGCTTACTTTAAAATAGAAAATTAACTATAAGATAAGATTTATGATGGCAAATCCAGTTGCTAAGCATATTCCTGATGTGTCTTGGTCCGGAAATGTTTATATACCATAATCAATGAAGGAGCAAATAAGATGTTAACAATATTCACTATAGTAGTATGTGTTGTTTCCTATTTGTTGAATATTAGTGCATTTTTAACGTATTTTTCTTATGTTCTTGCCTTTACAATATTGAAAGCATTTTTATCGAAAAGATTAAAAGATGTATACAATATAAGAAAAGTTGAAGCAATTTATATGGAAGTTGGGCTTATGAATACTCTGGATTCATTTATTTCACTCCTTTTCATAACGCTTTATTATGTGTTTAGAGAATATAAGTATTTTAGTATTGAGTATATGCTTCCGGTTCTTTTGTGCTATATCTTGATTTATAGATTTTTGTTTTGGGATGTAGGGCATAAAGTAAGGCAATTATTTAGAAAGAACCATCGGTAAACAGAATACTATAAACTATCAGTTTGGAGGATATTTTGTGTAAATGCAGAAATCCTCCTTTTTGAATTAAAGCAAACTATTAGAAGAAAGAAATGGCTTGTTGCTTACAATTGACAGAAAATCAAGAATACTCTATCATATTTTTGATTCCTTAAGAAGAAATAATGTTTTTCAGATGAGGTGAATATGATTCGTATAGCCATTGATGCCATGGGAGGGGACTTAGCGCCTGCTGCCATTGTAAAAGGGGCAATAGAGAGCCTTTCTTCCTGCCCGAATACCAAGCTTCTTCTCTATGGAGAGGAGAAAGCCATTCAGGAAGAATGTGCCAAATACCAATATGATACAGAAAGAATGGAGATTATTCCCTGTAGCGAGAATATCAGCTTGCATGAGTCTCCGGTTATGGCCATTCGGAGAAAAAAGGACTCCAGCATTGTTAGGGGAATGAAGGCGGTAAAGGATGGAGAGGCGGAGGCCTTTCTATCTGCCGGTTCCACCGTAGCGATTTTAGCCGGAGGACAGCTGATTGTAGGAAGAGAAAAGGGGGTACTCCGTCCTCCCCTTGCGGCTTTAATGCCCACAAGACAGTGGGTAACCCTTCTTACGGACTGCGGCGCCAATGTAGATGCCCATCCGGAGTGGCTGGTGCAGTTTGCCAAGATGGGTGCCATCTATATGAAGGAAATGCTGGGAGTTTCCTCTCCCACGGTAGGCCTAGTAAATATCGGTGCGGAAGAAGAAAAGGGAAATGCTCTGGTGAAAGCTGCCATGGAAAAGTGTAAGGAGGAAAAGGACTTAAACTTTATCGGTTCCGTGGAGGCCAGAGATATTGTGGAAGGAAACTGTTCCGTAGTGGTGGCAGATGCCTTCGTGGGAAATGTGGTTTTGAAAATGTACGAGGGTGTAGGAAAGATGCTTCTTTCCGAAATCAAGTCCGGCATTAAAGAGGGTGGCCCTCTTTCTTTGGTAGGTGGTGCTTTGATTTCTTCTGCCCTACGAAAGAGAATGACAAAATTTGATGCCAAAAGCTATGGAGGAGCTCCCATCCTGGGCTTAAAGGGGATCGTGGTAAAGGTTCACGGAAATACAGATGGAGTAGAG
>CALIEL010000132.1 GCA_938022235.1 Oribacterium parvum | reverse complement strand
AGCCCGTCGGTACTTGCGAAAAACAAGTGAAACGAAGTTTTTCGCTTAGTATCCGCTACGAGGCGAAGCTAGCGAGAGCGTGCCCCAATTTCAGACCTATATTGCTTAGAAAATTTATTTTTACAGTCCTTTTCTGATTTTTACCCTTAAACTAGGAAGCACTTTCTGCGGCAGTTTTCGTCATATTCTTCTTTGCTTCACAGTAGGCTTCCATTTCCTCCGCTACAATCTTCGCCTGATGCACCGCTTCCACTACAGTTTTGGCACCGGTTACCACGTCTCCGGAAGCAAAAGTTCCTTCCTTCGTCGTATGCCCCTTCTCATCCGTAAGCAGTAAGCCTAAGTTGTTTGTTTCCAGATCTGTAGTGTTGGAAACAATGTTGGCTCTGGGGTTCTGGCTGATGGCTACGATAATACTGTCTGCCTTAAAGAAGACTTCTTCCTCCGGCTGTCCCTCTTCCTGCTTCTTCAGGATAATGCCCTCGTCCGTAATTTCCACCGGAGAGTGATGAAGCAGAAATTCTACGCCATCCTCCTCCGCCTCAGCGATTTCCTTCTTGCTGGCAGTCATATTTTCCATGCCCTTACGGTAAATGATGGTGGCTCTGGAGCCGCTTCTTTTTGCAGTTCTGGCAGCATCCATGGCCACATTTCCCGCACCGATGATAGCAACATTTTCTCCTAAATGATATGTCTCCGGAGACTTTAAGTAGTCAATGGCAAAATGCACATTTCCAAAGCTTTCTCCCTTGATGCCCATGGTTCTCGGATTCCATACACCGGTACCGATGAAGGCAGCGGCATAACCGTCCTCAAAAAGCTTATCCAGAGAAAGCACCGGTCCAATCAGGATGTTGGGACGAATCTTTACCCCCAGATCCAGCAAATGCTTTTCCAAGAGATCAATGATATATTTCGGAAGACGATACTCCGGAATGCCGTAACGAAGCACGCCGCCGATTCTGTTTCGAGACTCGAAAATGGTTACCTTGTAGCCCTTTCTTTGCATCAGAAGAGCAATGGTAATTCCGGCAGGGCCACCACCGATTACCGCAATACGCTCCTTATTCTCCGCACCCTTTTCAAAATGCAGTTCTTCCAGATATTTTAAAGAAATCTCCTCTTCCATCTTATAGAAGGGAATAGGAATCCCCTTCACTCCCCGAATACAATTTCCCTCACACTGCTTCTCATGTTCACAGACCAAAGCGCAGATGGCGGAAAGAGGGTTATTCTCGAATAGAATTTCTCCCGCCTTCTTCAACTCTCCCTGCTTATACAACTCAATAACCTCCGGAATAGAGGTATTTACAGGACAATGCTTGGAGCATCGTGGATTCTTACATAACAAACAACGATTGGCTTCTTCCATTAAAAATGTGTTCTGACTCATCTTCCCTCCCTTAACCCTTACTCTAGCGGCTCAGTTTCATGGTTTACGCTAAACTCTCACTTTAAATACTTATCCTAAGTTCTTAGTCAAAAGGCTTAGTCTCATAATCTACTCAAAAGCCTTAGTCTAACTCTCTTTTTAGAAGAAAAATTCTACCACAGTTTATTATCGACCATTGTTTATTTCTACATTCATAGTTCTAAAATTTTCATAATGAAACAAAAAAAGGAGCTATACAAATCAAATTGAATAAAAATTTTTCAGACCTATATTGCTTAGAAAAATTTTTTGATTCTTTACAGCTCCTTGAATGTTATTGAATATAGACTTTCAGTTGAAAGCTTCTTCTTACTTCTTGGTAATCTTGGTTCCGGTCTTACCCTGTAATGCTTCTCTTGCCTTCTCCAAAAGGGTAATCATAGCTTCATTTCCCTTCTTAGCGGAAGCGAACTGGATAGCAGCCTGTACCTTTGGAAGCATGGATCCGGGAGCGAACTCGCCCTGGTCTGCATACTTCTGAGCCTCTTCTACGGAAAGGTCTGTTAACCACTCCTGATCCGGCTTACCGTAACGGATAGCAACCTTCTCTACAGCAGTCAAAATAATCAGCATATCTGCTTCCAAACTCTCTGCCAAAAGGGCTGCAGCGAAGTCCTTATCGATAACCGCAGCGGCTCCGGCAAGGTGCTTTCCTTCAGAAACCACGGGAATTCCGCCACCACCGCAGCAAATTACCAGCTCTCCCGCATCGGACATAGCCTTAATTGCGGAAAGCTCTACAATCTCCTTTGGCTTTGGAGAAGCAACTACACGACGGTATCCACGTCCTGCATCTTCCTTAATGTTCCAGCCTCTCTTCTGTGCCTCAGCCTCAGCCTCTTCCTTGGTCATGAAACGACCGATTGGCTTGGTTGGATTCTGGAAAGCAGGGTCATCCTTATCTACACGAACCTGAGTTACTACGGTTACTACTGGAGGTACCTTTCCTCCTCTGTTCAAGAATTCCTCTCTCAAGGCATTCTGGATATCATAACCGATGTACGCCTGGCTCATGGCTACACATACGGAAAGAGGAGTCGGATCTTCCTTATGCTCGGAAGCAAACTCTCCCATAGCATTGTTGATAACACCAACCTGAGGACCGTTTCCGTGAACAACTACTACTTCATTTCCGTCTTCTACAAGATCAACGATAGCCTTTGCGGTGGTCTTTACTGCTACCATCTGCTCCGGCAAATTATTTCCCAGGGCATTTCCCCCTAAGGCGATAACAATTTTCTTTCCCATAATTATTCTCCAATAAAAATTTTTACTCCTGAAACAGGAAAAATAGGCTTTTCAAATTCTTTTTAAGGGAAGAATAGCGCCCCGAATAAATCGGGACGCTATATCATTCTCCCTCTAAGCGTTTATTCTTAACGAGATATCGCACGCGTAGTGTGCGATATCTCGTTTTGCTTCAAAGGTTCTATCTGTCTGCATAAATTATGCTTCGAAGATTCTATCCTGTCCGCGCTTCTGTAACTCCTCTAATACCTTCGCAGGATCCTTGAACTTCTCAAGAAGGATCATAGCTGCGATAACGTATGGCTTGTAAGAAGCCTCCTTGTAAAGTGGGTCTCTGTAACGATCGAATACAGTTGCGTCAACCTCACCTTCCTTGCAGGATACGCCGGTGATATCAGCAGGTAAGCAGTGCATGTAAAGAGCCTTTCCGTCCTTGGTCAGCTTCATCATCTCTTCTGTACAAGCCCAATCCTTGTGCTGAGCGTTCTGTGCAAGAAGCTCCTTCTCAAGAGCCTTGATGCCCTCTGTGTCACCCTCGCCGTAAAGGTTGGTTCTCTTCTCCATAGCTGCGAATGGAGCCCAAGACTTTGGATATACGATGTCAGCATCCTTGAATGCTTCCTTCATATCATTAGTAACCTTGAAAGATCCGCCGGACTCCTTAGCATTCTTCTCTGCTACGTCTACAACGTCCTTCATTACATCATATCCTTCCGGATGAGCAAGAACTACTTCCATACCAAGTCTTGTGAAAAGACCGATTACACCCTGAGGTACGGAAAGTGGCTTTCCGTAAGAAGGAGAGTATGCCCAAGTCATAGCCAGCTTCTTACCCTTTAAGTTCTCGATTCCGCCCATCTCGTGGATTACGTGTAAAGCGTCAGCCATACACTGTGTCGGGTGGTCGATATCACACTGTAAGTTAACCAGAGTAGGTCTCTGCTCTAAAACGCCGTCCTTGTGTCCTGCCTCAACAGAGTCAGCAACCTCGTGCATGTAAGCATTTCCCTTACCGATGTACATATCATCACGGATACCGATAATGTCAGCCATGAAAGAGATCATGTTAGCGGTCTCACGAACGGTCTCACCGTGAGCAACCTGAGACTTTCCTTCATCCAGATCCTGAACCTCTAATCCAAGAAGGTTACAAGCGGAAGCGAAGGAGAAACGAGTTCTTGTGGAATTATCACGGAATAAAGAAATTCCTAAACCGGAATCAAAAACCTTTGTAGAGATGTTTCTCTCTCTTAAGTTTCTGAGTGCATCTGCAACATCCCATACTGCCTTTAACTCATCATCAGACTTTTCCCATGTAAGGAAGAAATCGTTTAAGTACATCTTGTCAGTCTTAAGTCCCTTAATTTCCTTTACTAACTCTTCAAACTGCTGCTTCTTATCCATTTTAATCTCCTTTAAAAATGTGTTTATCCGATAAAGCCCCATGGCTTAATCTTTATTCTTATTTTGCACCTCTACTCCGGAATGACCGAAAAGTATAGTACTGATTTGCACTTTAGACTCTAAAACTTAGTCACAGTAGTACTGTGGAAGAGCTGCGTAGAATGCTGCACAGGTTACCAAGTCCTTCTTCCATGTGATCTCGTTAGGTGCGTGAGCCTGAGCCTCAGCTCCGGGTCCGAATCCGATTACAGGGATACCGTTTCTTCCCATGATGGAAACACCGTTTGTAGAGAAGGTCCACTTGTCAAGAAGAGGTCTTGGCTCTCTCTCTGCCACTGTATCCACTTCACCGATTCTCTTCTCACCGTAAAGATCCTTGTAAGCAGCAACGGAAGCCTTACATAACTTGTGATCCTCAGGAAGTACCCATGTTGGGAAGTAGCACTCGATTGGGTATACACATCCTGTGAAGGAAGGACGATCATAGTTGTACATAGAAACTACAACATCCTCACCGTACTTCTTTACTGCAGGAAGCTGTCTGATTTCCTCAAGACAAGACTCCCAAGTCTCTCCGGCAGTCATTCTTCTGTCCAAAGATACAGCACAGCTGTCAGCTACTGCACAACGAGAAGGAGATGTGAAGAAGATCTCGGAAGCGGTAACAGTTCCTCTTCCTAAGAAACGAGCCTCTTTCCACTGCTCATTGTACTTCGGATTTAACATCTTAACCAATCCGCGGATAGAAGTAGACTCTGCATCTCCGTTGTTGTTTAATGCACGAACGTCGGAAAGAATGTCAGCCATCTTGTAGATTGCATTGTCTCCTCTTTCAGGAGCGGAACCGTGGCAGGAAACACCCTTCACGTCAATGCGGATCTCCATACGTCCTCTCTGTCCTCTGTATAATCCACCGTCAGTAGGCTAGGAAGATACAACGAAGTCAGGACGAATCTTATCTTCGTTGATGATGTACTGCCAGCAAAGACCGTCACAGTCCTCTTCCTGTACAGTTCCTACTACCATTACGCGGTACTTATCGTTCAGAAGTCCCATGTCCTTCATGATCTTTGCAGCATATACAGCAGAAACGGTTCCGCCGAGCTGATCGGAAACACCTCTTCCACCGATCTTGGTGTCATCCTCGTATCCGTCGTATGGATCAAATGTCCAGTTTGATCTGTTTCCGATTCCTACGGTATCGATGTGTCCGTCGAAGCAGATCAGGGTCTTTCCGGATCCCATGAATCCCATTACGTTACCCTGTGGGTCAACCTTAACCTCGTCAAAGCCAACCTTCTCCATCTCATTCTTGATAGTCTCAACGTGCTTTGCTTCGTCAGCGGACTCTCCCGGATTCTTTACGATTGCTCTCAAGAAAGCACTCATGTCAGCCTTATAGCCTTCCGCTCTCTTCTTAATCTCTTCCAAAACTTCCTTATTTAACTGTCCCATACTAATATCCTCCTTAGTTATATATAAGCCTGTTATCCAGGGTGTTGCACAATTTGTTTCTTTGAAAATGAAGTTCTATCTTACTTCTCTTTTGCTTCCCAGATGATGTTCTTCCAACGCTCAGGGTCGGTATCTCCCTCGGTGTTGAAGCAAAGCACCTTACTGTTCTCGTTAAGCTGTAACTTCTCTCTTAAATCCTTGAAGTCATCCTGCAACATGATGGCAGCCAATGCACCGAAGCCTGCTGCACCGGACTCTCCGGAGAATACCTGATCGTCTCCCTTTAACGGAGCGTTCAACATTCTCATTCCTCTTGCAGCAACGATATCCTCAGCAGAGATAAATGCCTTTGCATGATTCTTTAAGATATCCCAAGAAGTAATGTTTGGCTCTCCACAAGCAAGTCCTGCCATGATGGTAATCATGTCGCCGTCTACAATACGGATGTTTCCGTCATTTGCCACAGCGCCCTTGTAAAGACAATCTGCAACGGAAGCCTCAACCACAACCATAATAGGAGGATTCTCCTTGTAACGATTAGCGAAGTATCCAACTACAGCACCTGCCAAAGAACCTACACCGGCCTGTACGAATACGTGGGTAGGTCTTTCTCCCAGCTGGTCGGCAGCCTCATCCGCCATGGTTCCATAACCTTCCATAATCCAAGCAGGAATCTTCTCATAGCCTTCCCAAGCGGTATCCTGTACTACGATTCCGTGCTCTTCCTTCTCCGCAAGTGCTGCAGCCTGTCTTACACACTCGTCATAGTTCACATCGGAAATCCATGCCTTGGCATTCTCAGCCTTGATGTGATTCAAACGGGTCTCTGTAGAGCCCTTCGGCATGATGATTACACAGTTCTGTCTTAACTTATTAGCCGCCCAAGCTACTCCTCTTCCGTGGTTTCCGTCGGTAGCGGAGAAGAAGGTTGCTGTTCCGAACTCTTCCTTTAACTTCTCGGAAGTTAAAACATTGTAGGGAAGCTCGGAAATGTCCTTTCCTGTTTCCTCGGCAATGTAACGAGCGATAGCGTAGGAGCCGCCTAATACCTTGAAGGCATTTAAGCCGAAACGATAGGACTCATCCTTTACGTAGATGTTGCCCAGTCCAAGGTACTTTGCCATATGGGGAAGCTTGCAAAGAGGGGTCTCAGCGTACTGAGGGAAGCTCTCGTGGAAGGTTCTTGCCTTCTTCACTTCTTCCATAGACATAAGAGGAAGATTCTTATCCTCTGTCTTTGGCATTTCGTTAATTTTCCATTTTAAATCCTGCATGGCTATTCCTCCTTTTTTTCGCCACTATACTGTTACTTTTTGCTCTGGTCAATATAGCTGTATAAAGTAAATTTGCTGATGCCGTAGAAATTGGAAACCTTATCTCCGGACTTGGTAATCAGGAAGGCTCCCGCATCCCTTAGGAACTGGATGGCTTGGATTTTTTCTTCCTTATTCATCAGAGCCGGCGGCTTTCCAATCCGCTTCACACTTTGATTAATCAGGTTGTCCAAAAGGTCATTCACGTTCAAAGGAATCTGTCCGTCCCCGTTACTGTCATGGCTCTCCACCGTGGTAATGGACTGCAATGCCGCATCCACATTCATCAGTGCGGTTACATCATAGTTGATGCCCAGAACCCAGCGGTATTTTCCGGTGCTGTCCTTCAGGAAAACTGTAGAGGACTTTAGGATTCTGCCGTCCTGGGTAGTGGTGCGATAGCCCAGATGATCCACAATGATGTCTCCCTTTTCTATCGCTTCCAGGGTTTCCAGTACCACCTTTGAGGCGCCGTCTCCTATCTTTCTTCCGCTCACATGTCCGTTGATGATGAAAATGATGGTATGTTCCAAATCCTTTACGGAAAGGTCATGGATACAAACCTCGCAATCCTTTCCGAACTGTCTGGCAATACCGTGAGCCGTACTCACCAGCATTTCCAAGCTGCTATCCTCTGTCATTTTCCCTCCTTTCTACCGGAATTTATGCTTTCAAAATCTATCGAAAAAGCACTACCTAAAAATTTTTTATGTACCCCTATCTTAGCACGGTTTTTTTACTTTGCAATGGTTTTTTCAAAAAATTTTTTAGCTTCCAAAAATTTTTTTATGTTCTCCATTGCATTTACTTTCAGGGAATGATAAAATCCTATCAAATCTGTTTTTCCCTAGAATTTTCAAGGCTTTACGGCGATTTTTTTAGGAAAAACTGTATACAATTTTTCGCACTGAGCCAAGGGCTCTTAGAAAGAAAAGGAGGATTGAGCTATGTTTTTAATCGGAAATGGACGTCTTTTCACCAGAGACGAAAAGAACAGCTTTTTCGAGAATGGCGCAGTAGTTTGGGAAGACAATACTATTGTAGAAGTCGGGGATTTTGAGACATTAAAGAAAAAATACGCAGACGCGGAATTTATTGACGCAAAGGGTGGTGTGATTCACCCGGCTTTTATCAATACCCACGAGCACATCTACTCTGCTTTGGCAAGAGGCTTATCCATCAAGGGCTATAACCCCAACGGATTCTTGGAGATTCTGGACGGACTTTGGTGGACTATTGACCGGAATCTGGACAACGACTTAACCAAGCTTTCCGCAGAAGCTACCTATTTAGAGTGTATCAAGAACGGAGTAACCACCATCTTCGATCACCATGCTTCCTTCGGAGAGATTTCCGGTTCCCTTTTCGCCATCGAAGAGGCTGCCAGAGACTTCGGCGTACGTTCCGTTCTTTGCTATGAGATTTCCGATCGTGACGGCAAGGAAAAGGCACATGCCGCTATCAAGGAAAATGTTGACTTTGCAAAGCACGCTCTTTCCCTGAAGGATGACTTCATCAAGGGTATGATGGGTATGCATGCAAGCTTTACCATCTCCGATGAAACCATGGAGCTTTGCCGTAAGGAGAAGCCGAAGGAGATCGGATACCACATCCACGTAGCGGAGGATATCCTGGACCTTCACCGTTGCTTAAAGGAGCACGGCAAGAGAATCGTAGACAGACTCTATGACTGGGACGTATTAGTGGAGAAGACCTTACTGGCACACTGCATCTATGTAAATCCTCACGAGATGGATTTGATTCGCGATACCAATACCATGGTAGTACACAACCCGGAATCCAATATGGGTAATGCCTGCGGATGTCCTCCCACCATGGAAATTGTACATAAAGGGATTCTTACAGGATTAGGTACAGACGGATACACCCATGATATGATAGAATCCTGGAAGGTGGCGAATATTCTCCATAAGCATCATTTGGTAGACCCGGGTGCCGCTTGGGCAGAGGTTCCGGAAATGCTTTTCCAGGGCAATGCTCGTATCGCTAACCGTTATTTTGAAAAGAAGCTGGGCGTATTAGAGAAGGGTGCAGCTGCGGATATCATCATCACCGACTATATCCCGCCAACACCGATGAATGCCGGCAACTTAAACGGCCACATGCTCTTCGGTATGAACGGTCGTTCCGTAGTAACCACTGTCGGAAATGGTAAGGTTCTGATGAAGAACAGAGAGCTTCAGGGAATCGACGAAGAGAGATGCCTTGCCAAGATTCGCGAGGGTGCAGCTCGTTTAGAGAAGAAAATTAACGGTTAAAACGGAATTTCACAAAAAGCAAAGTATTTCTATAGAAGAAAAGGGTAGCTGAGAACCCTTTTCGTTCTGGAAACTTTGTTCGCAACATTAATGGGCCATTCTTGGTCAGGCAAGAATACCCCATCAGGGAAAAGCCCTCCTGTAAATCAGGAGAAGACGCAGGATCTTAAGCAGGAGGGCAAAATTCCCGAAAAGGAGATTTCCATGAGTGATATTATGACCCCGATTCCCTTTGACAGATTGATGAACCGTATTTTGGTAGAGCATCAACAGGGAGCTGTTTTTGGTATGCAGAAATGCTACCAGGCAAAAAACCTTCAGCCAAACACTCTTTTTGGCAGAAAATTAGAAGGACAGATTGGACCCGCTGCAGGACCTAACACCCAGCTTGCTCAGAACATCGTAGCTTCTTACTACGGCGGAGCTCGTTTCTTCGAGTTAAAGACCGTACAGAAGATGGACGGTAGAGAGCTGGCAGCTTGTGTAGCAAAGCCCTGTATCACAGCAGAGGACGAGTGTTACAACTGTGAGTGGTCCACAGAGTTGGAAGTACCACAGGCTTTTGCAGAGTATGTAAAGGGCTGGTTCGCTTGTAAGGTTATGGCGAAGGAGTACGATTTAGGTGATCCGGACGCTTTCCAGTTCAACATTTCCGTAGGATATGATCTGGAAGGAATCAAGCTTCCTAAGGTAGACCGTTTCATCAATGAGATGAAGGACGCTAAGGACACCGAAATCTTTAAGGAATGTAAGGCATGGCTTTTGGCTAACCTTGACCGTTTCCGGAAGGTGACCAAGGAAGATGTAGAGGCTATTCAGTCCGAAATCATCAACAGCGTTACCGTTTCCACCCTTCACGGCTGTCCTCCTTCCGAGATTGAGGCGATTGCTTCTTACCTGATTCAGGAAAAGCATTTGCACACCTTCGTAAAGTGTAACCCTACCCTTTTAGGATATGAAACTGCTCGTGCAATCTTAGATGAGATGGGCTACGACTACATCGCCTTCACAGACTTCCACTTCAAGGATGACTTACAGTACAGCGATGCAGTACCTATGTTAAAGCGTTTGCAGGAATTGGCTAAGAGCTTAAACTTGGCTTTCGGTGTAAAGATTACCAACACCTTCCCTGTAGATGTGAAGAACAACGAGCTTCCTTCTCAGGAAATGTACATGTCCGGAAAGTCCCTCTTCGCTCTTTCCATGTCTGTAGCGAAGATGCTGACCAGAGACTTTAACGGAAGCCTTCGTATCTCCTTCTCCGGCGGTGCGGATTACTTCAACATTGAGCGTATCGTGGAAGCCGGCATTTGGCCTGTAACCATGGCAACCACCCTCTTAAAGACCGGTGGATACCTTCGTTTCATCCAGATGGCTGAGCTTTTAGAGAAGAACCTGGCAAAGCCATGGGAAAAGGTTGAGCTTTCCTTAGTGGAGAAGATGATTGCAGACGCTAAGAGCGATAAGCACTTGGTAAAGCCTGTTAAGCCACTTCCCAACAGAAAGTCCGACAAGAAGGTTCCTTTGGTAGATTGCTATACCATGCCTTGTCGTGACCGTTGCCCGATTCACCAGGATATCACCAGCTACGGCCGCCTGGTAAATGAAGGCAAGTTCCAGGAAGCTTTAGAGGTTATCTTAGACAAGAACCCGCTTCCTTTCATGACCGGAAACATCTGTACCCATACCTGTCAGTCTGCTTGTACCAGAAATCACTATGAGACAGACGTACAGATTCGTACCAACAAGTTAATCGCCGCAAGAGGCGGATATGATGCCGTTCTTCCCGGATTAAAGCAGGAAGGTGCTGTACAGAAGAAGGTTGGTGTTATCGGAGCAGGTCCTGCAGGTATCTCTGCCGCTTTCTTCCTGGCAAGAGCAGGCGTAGAAGTTCATGTTTACGATAAGGACGCTGTAGCCGGCGGTGTAGTAGCGAACGTTATCCCCGGATTCCGTATCCCTGCTGAAGAAATTCAGAAGGACGTAAACCTGGCTAAGCAGTACGGCGCTCAGTTCCACCTTGGACAGGAAGTGAACGATATTGACGCTTTCCGTAAGGAAAATAACTTTGACGCTGTAGTCGTTGCTATCGGTGCCCACAAGGAAGCTCCCCTTGTTCTGGAAAAGGGAGAGGCTTACAATGCCCTTCATTTCCTGGCTGACTTCAAGGCACAGGACGGCAAGGTAAACTTAGGAAAGAACGTTGTTGTAGTAGGTGCAGGAAACACCGCTATGGACGTTGCAAGAGCTGCGAAGAGAAATGCAGGAGTAGAAAATGTTTATCTGGTTTACAGAAGAACAAAGCGCTACATGCCTGCGGATCAGGAAGAATTGGAAGAGGCTATTGAAGAAGGCGTAAACTTCCAGGAGCTCCTTGCTCCATTTACCCACGAGAACGGTAAGTTACTTTGCCTCCGCATGGTACTCTCCGATGTGGATGCTTCCGGAAGACGTTCCGTTAAGGAAAGCGACGAAGTGGTTGAGATTCCCTGCGATACCGTAATCGCTTCCATCGGTGAGAAGGTAGACGGTTCTTTCTACGAGAAGAACGGCATTGCTGTTACCGACAAGGGACTTCCTGTATTAAAGAAGGAAAGCAATGAGACTTCCGTAGCCGGCGTTTACGCTGCAGGAGACGGTGCCTTCGGCGCTTCCGTAATCGTAAAGGCTATTGCCGATGCGAAACTTGCTTGCGAAGCAATCTTAAACAAGACCATCGGAACCGACCGTCCTTCTCAGACAACAGATGAGAAGATTTAC
>CALIEL010000131.1 GCA_938022235.1 Oribacterium parvum | reverse complement strand
GAGCCCAATCTCGAAAAGTAAATACGGCAGATGCCTCTCATTTGCTTTGGTATGCTTTTGCTTCAGCACTAAGCTTTAGCCTTTTGAGCATTTACTACTTCTTAAGAAAGCTAAAGAAGAAAAGATAAAGCAGAAAGCTAAAACCGAAAAGTTAAAGCTCATTCTCTTTTAACTATTGATTTTTTTAGATTCTCAAAGAAATTATTATGCCATAAATGAATTTTGCATAAACAGATAATAGGATAATAATTATTTGTCGACAAACTGTTAGGACTTCCCCTACAATAGGCAGTCCTAACAGTTTTTTTGTTCAAGACGATTGCCTTAAAAGTTATTTTTATGGAGTATTGCCTGCCTAGTGTGTGCAAGATCCCGTTTAAGGTGTCGTTTAGAAGAAGCTTCCAAGTAGGAAGAATAGAGTCATAAAGGAGTGTGACATGGAGTACAAAATGAGAAAGCAGGAGACTGCGGAAGCTATGGGAAGAGGAAGGGATACCTTAACCCGTAGGAATTTTTCCAAAAGACGTCAAAGAGGAGGCTTTGCCAAGAAGGGTATGGCTTATTTCCTCAGTTTTTTGATGCTTGCGGGAAATTTGCAAAGCGTGAGCTATGCTTCGGAAAATGCACAGGAAATTGCAGAGCAGATGGGAGTATCTTCTGAAGTAAGTTCCCCGGCTGAAGCCACAGCTACAGAACAGGCCGAGAACTCTTCCGGCGTAGGAACAGAAGCGGCAAAGGCTTCCGGAGAGGAAAGTGAAGAGAATGCAGCGGCTTCCGAGGGGCAGGAGATAGCCTCTGAAGAAACATCTGCTGCGGAACAAGCAGGGGATGAGCAGGAAAATTCGGATTCTGCTTTGACAGAAGAGAAGAATGCTGCTACAGAAGAAAGGCAGAATGAAGAGAGCCCGGAAGAGGGAGCAAATCAGCCTTCCGAAGAAGCAGGGAAAGAAGCGGCGAAATACATGGAGGCCGGTTCCTTTGCCCTGTCTTATAAGGATATGACGGTTACAGCGGAATATCCGGAGGGCGCTTTCCAAGAGGGCACACAGATGAAGCTGCTTCCCTTGGAGAAGGAGTCCGTGGTTGAGGAAGCCAAGTCTCTTTTAGAGAAGGACTATGAAAAAGATTATCCCGGAATGGTGCCTCTTGTGGAGGTACTGGATGCGGTGGATATTTCCTTTGTAAGAGAAGTGGACGGCGTAGAAAAGGAAGTTCAGCCGAAGAACGGAAAGAAGGTGGAGATCCGCCTGCAAAAGACCGAGAAAATCAAAGAGGTTTTGGCGGAAGAAGACAAGGATCTTCGCATTGTGCACCTTCCGGAAGGACTTCCGGCAGAGATTCTTCCTGTAAAGGAAGAGGGAGAGGATTTGCTCTTCTCCGCAAAGCACTTCAGTCCTATTGTGGCTACGGCGGTTTCTGCAGGACAAAGTGCCAGTGCCCATGATTTTAAGGCCTTCTGGATGGAATCGCCGGATCCGAATGCGGGAACAAGCAATGCCACAACCGGACACAGCTATACAGACGGCAGTAACGGCGTTATGCGAGACCAGAGGGAGTTAAA
>CALIEL010000130.1 GCA_938022235.1 Oribacterium parvum | reverse complement strand
TTTTTAAGCTCGGTAGAATTTACTTCTGCACTGGAATTTACTTTTTCAATTTAGCGAAACTTCACTGTTAAAAATTTTAAATTGCCTCGATAAAAGAAAAAAGAAAAAATTTCTATTCATTTACCCACTGCTTATTGAAAAAAATTTCCCATTTGCTATAATAATCATATTGTACAATTTCAGAAGGGGTGAGTCTATGCAGGAAGATTTTTTGACGAAAATACGCTCTGCTTACAACCAATTTACCAAGGCAGAGAAGAAGGTAGCGGACTATATTTTACAAAATCCTGATCAGGTTCTGTTTATGTCTATTTCTGATTTGGCGGAAACCTGTAAGGTGGGGGATACCTCGGTTTTCCGTTTTTGTAAAACCATGAATGTGAAAGGCTACCAGGAATTTAAGATGACTCTTTCTCTGTCCATGCGTGGCAATGGAAAGGAAAGCAAGGAGGGAGAAGGGGGCAATGTTTCCTTAAAGGATGACAATATTGCGGAGCTTGCCGGAAAGGTTTTGGAGGAAACCATTGATTCCATTAAGGAGACTCATTCTCTTTTGGACTTTAACAAGGTTACGGAGGCTATGAATGCTCTTTCCAAGGCAAAACGAATTCTGTTCTTCGGTGTTGGGGCGTCCATGCTGACTGCGATGAAGGCGATGAATAAGTTCCATCGAATTGAGCCGAAGGTTTATTGTTCGGAGATGGTAAGTCAGCAGCTGATGAGTGCCGCTACTATGGAAAGAGGAGATGTGGCCGTGATTTTCTCCTATTCCGGTGCCACCAGAGATATTGTGGAGATTGCAAAGCTGGCGAAGGAGTCCGGAGCAACCGTGGTTTCCATTACCCGTTTCCAGAAGTCGGAGCTTACGGAATATACGGATATTTTATTGCTTTCCGGAGCCAATGTAGGTTCCTTGCAGAAAGGCTCCACCTCCGCAGAAATCAGTCAGCTCTTCCTGGTAGACATTATGTACACCGAGTATTATCGGAGACATTATGAGTATTGTAATCAGATTTTGGAAAAAACCACTGTGGCTATCAAAGATAGAAATTAAAGGAAGCGGTCAAAGGATTAGGCAATCCAAAGCTATAGTTCCCAAAATCATAATAGTTTGATATGAATCATAGTCTTTATAAAAAATAGGTCTGAAATGGGAGAGAGCATACTCCGATTTCAGACCTATTTGCCTATGAACCTATCTTATCCGTTTTTCTCTAAACTGTCCCGAAGCTCTTGAATTTTGTCACGATATAGTGCGGCATCTTCGAAGTTTAACTCTGCAGCGGCTGCCCGCATTTTCTTACTAAACTCTCGAATCATCTTCTCAATCTCCGCCCTGGACATGGATTCCACATCCTTTTGGAAGCCCTTCTCATCATCCCGAAGTACCTTGGAAATGGCAATTAAATCTCGAACCGCCTTCTTGATGGTGGTGGGAGTGATGCCGTGGGCTTTGTTGTATTCTTCCTGAATCGAACGTCTTCTCTTGGTTTCGTCAATGGTACGCCTCATGGAGTCGGTGATGGTATCCGCATACATGATAACATGCCCCTCGGAATTTCGAGCGGCACGACCAACGGTCTGGATTAAAGAGGTTTCGGAGCGGAGGAAGCCTTCTTTATCCGCATCCAAAATGGCTACCAGAGTAATCTCCGGAATATCCAGTCCCTCTCGAAGCAGGTTAATACCCACCAAAACATCAAACTTATCCAAACGCATATCCCGGATAATGGCGGCTCTTTCCAGCGTATCAATATCGGAATGGAAATACTTTACCCGAACCTTTGCTTCCTGCAAATATTTGGTAAGGTCCTCCGCCATTTTCTTGGTAAGGGTGGTGACCAGAATCTTATTGCCCTTGTCGGTCTCCTTATGAATTTCGGAAAGCAAGTCGTCAATCTGCCCCTTGGTGGGGCGTACCACGATTTCCGGATCCAAAAGGCCTGTAGGACGGATAATCTGCTCCGCTCTTAGGATTTCATGCTCCGCCTCATACTCTCCGGGAGTTGCGGAAACAAAGAGCATTTGGTTGATTTTTCCTTCAAATTCGCTGAAGTTTAAAGGCCTATTATCCAGGGCAGAGGGAAGACGGAATCCGAAGTCCACTAGAGTGGTTTTTCGGGATAGGTTTCCGTTATACATCCCTCGAATCTGGGGCAGACTGATATGGCTCTCGTCCACAATAATCAGGTAATCCTCCGGAAAGTAGTCCATTAGGGTGTAGGGAGGCTCTCCGGGCTGGGCAAAGTTTAAGTGTCTGGTGTAGTTCTCGATACCGGAGCAAACCCCGGTTTCCCGAATCATTTCCACATCAAAGTTGGTTCGTTCGGAAATACGCTGG
>CALIEL010000129.1 GCA_938022235.1 Oribacterium parvum | reverse complement strand
TCCTCTCGAAGCTGAGAAATCCGGCGTTCTATCTCCGCCTTTTCCGACAGATACTGTTCTTCCCGCTGTCGAATATTCTGTTCCTCCGCCTCTAAAGCTTCTCCCTCCCTTTCCATTTCTAAAAAGGCTTGGGTCAAACGATTTTGTTTCTCTTCCTCTTCCTTTTGGTAATAGCTTAAGTTCTCGATTTTTTCCGCTAATTCCTCTAAACCCTTCTCCGCCTCCTTCATTTCCAGAAGGAAAAGATTGGCTTCATAAAGCAAGAGCTTATCCCTAAGCTGTAAGTAATTTTTGGCTTTTCCGGATTGTTTCTCCAAGGGCGCCAGCTGTTTTTCAAGCTCAGAAAGAATATCCTGAATACGCTCCATATTGGCCTGCTCTTCTTCCAGCTTTTTCTGGGAAATGTCCTTTCTTCTTTTGAACTTAACAATTCCCACCGCCTCATCAAAGAGGGCTCTTCGCTCTTCCGCTTTTCCGGAAAGAATCTTATCAATCTGTCCCTGTCCGATTAAGGAATAGCCTTCCTTACCGATTCCGGTATCATAAAAAAGCTCGTGAATATCCTTTAAACGACATTCCGCATCATTTAAGCGATATTCCGATTCTCCGGAACGATACAGTCTTCTACTGACGGTAATTTCTTCATAGGGAAGATTTAAGGCATGGTCTGCATTATCAAAGCACATGCTTACATAGGCATAGCCCTGTGCTCTTCTTAAGGCAGTTCCTGAGAAAATAACATCCTGCATGGAATTCCCACGAAGCTGTTTTACCTTCTGTTCTCCTAAAACCCAACGAACCGCATCAGAAATATTGGATTTTCCGGAGCCGTTAGGCCCTACGATCCCGGTAATACCGGGAGAAAAATCCAAAACAGTTTTATTGGCAAAGGACTTAAATCCTTGAATTTCAATAGACTTTAAATACATCCCCTGTTTCCACCTTTATTTTTTCTAATGCAAAATAGGCAGCCGCCTGCTCTGCCTTCTTTTTGGAGCTTCCCTCTCCGATGCCGTAAACTTCCTCATTAACTTTCACAGACACCTTATAAAAACGCTGATGAAAGGGACCGCTTTCCTCTAATAAATCATACTCCAGAGGATAACGTTTTGCCGTACAATATTCCTGCAACATGGTTTTAGCATCCTGGAAGAGGGTTTTATGCTCAATATCGGATAAAACCTTTCCCCGGACAAAGCCTTCCGCCTTTTCCATACCGCCGTCAAGATAAATGGCACCAATCACCGCTTCCAAAGCATCGGATAAAACGGAATCCCGAAATTGAATTCCCTCTCTTTCCTCTCCCTTTCCTAAAAGAAGATAAGAAGAAAGCTGTAGCGATTTTGCCACCACAGCCAGAGCCGATTCACATACCAATGCCGCCCGAAGCTTGGTCATCCTTCCTTCCTGAATCACCGGTTTCTTATGGTAAAGAAGGGTACTGGAAACCAGCTCCAACACCGCATCCCCCAGAAATTCCAGCCTTTGGTTGGAGGCTTCCTTGGGATGCCCCATCTCATTGGAATAGGAAGGGTGGGTTAAGGCGTGCAATAAGAGCTTTTGATCTTGAAAGTGGTACCCCAAATCCTCTTCCAGCTTGGAAAGAGACGGAGTACTGCCCATGTTTTCCATCATTTTTATTTTCCTAAAGCCTTTAAAATAGCTTTGTGTGCTTCACCAACGGTCTTAATCTGAAAGCTTGCCTCTTCGGGAATTTCAATGCCGAACTCTTCCTCAATTCCCATGATAATCTGTACAATATCCAGAGAATCTGCATTTAAATCCTCTACAAAGCGAGAATCTTCCGTAATCTCCTCTTTCTTTACATGCTGTAATTCTCTGGCAATAATTTCTTTTAACTTATCTAATTCCATAATACTGTCCTTTCTAATTTTAGAGCTTCAAAACTTTTATTCATAACGAGTATCGTGCGCAAAGCGTGCGATATCTCGTAGAAGACACTTTTCCGGATTTTTTCTAATTTTTTTGAAATTCTGCTTCAGCTTCTTCTAAGTTCTTTTGCACCGGCTTACGCCTCTTCCTTGCTTTCCTCTTCTTGATCGGAGAAGTCCAAGGCTTCCGCAATCTTCTTGGTCAAGCCCTTTTCTGCAAATTCCTTGGCCTGTCGAATGGCTGTAGTAATCTCTACCCCGTCCGTATTGCCATGAACTTTAACCACCAAGCCCTTCAAGCCCAGGATAGGGGCTCCACCATGGCTTTTGGCATCAAATCTTTTCATTCTCTTTTTTAAAGCAGAGGAAATGAGCGCACCCCCCACCAAGGACAGGGGGCCACCCTCTTTAATGCCGGACTTGATTTCGGAAAGAAGCATCTTTCCTACA
>CALIEL010000128.1 GCA_938022235.1 Oribacterium parvum | reverse complement strand
GGGTACTACGGGGAATCCTTCAATATACAGGAATATTCTTCCTGCTTCTGTTTGCCTATTTTCTTATGGAAATAGAAAACATTCTCCAAAAGCTGGATTTTCAGTATATGATGGATTTGGGAAAGCGAATTTCCCTTCTCTATTTCCTGGGCATGGTTTGTGCCATTGTGCTTATTTCCATTGCGTCCTATTATTCCTATGAAAGAGCTTATGAAGACAGTCTGCTCTATCGCGAACGTTTAGAAGCTTTGCTTCTTTTGTCTACGGCAAAGAGAACGGAAAAGTTTAGAAAAAAAGAGCAAAAAGACAATATCGTTCAAAAAGCCAGAGAAGAGGCTCAGGAAGTGGTACTGCAAATGAAGAAAGAGGGAGCTAAACTGGATTTAGCACCGCTTTATACAAGATCGGAAAGATTGGCTAAGGCTAGAAGGCTGAGGGACGTAGGCAAAGCGGTTCAGAAAAACGTCTCTTCCAAAGCAAAGGAAGAAGAGTGGCTGGATGATGAGGCGGATTGGTTGGACGAGTAAGATAGGGAGAGAGTAGGAGTATGAACGGTTTTCGACTTTTCAAAGAAAAATGTCAAAAGATATATGGTCAGCAGGATTATTGGATGGTTCCTATTTTTCGTTCCTGTCTGGCTTTTCTTATCTTTTTTTCCTTAACTCGCCATTTTTCTATGGTGGGAAAGCTGGCTCATCCGATTTTTCTTTTATTTTTTAGTTTGATTTCCTTTTTTCTTCCCTTTTCTACTTTGCCGATGCTTTTGGGCGTAATTTTGATGTCCTATTTTTATCAGCAATCCCTTTTGCTCTTAATCGTTTCCGGGGGCATCTTTTTGTTCTTGTTTTTATTGCAAAGCAGTATCAGGGGAAAATATGCCATCCTCATCGCTTTGATGCCCTTTTGCTTTCTTTTGAAAATCCATTATTTTTTGCCGATTTTTGTAGGGCTCACCATGGGCTTTACGGCCTTTCTGCCTCTGGCTTTGGGATGCTTTTTATATTTTTTCCTAAGCTTTATTCAGCAGAACGAAAAGCTTTTTTCGGCTTCTGCAGACCTTACGGAACAGTTGGAATCCTTGACGAAAACCCTTCTTCCCTTTTTTAAAGACAAGGAAATGATTCTTGTATTGGTTCTTTTTTCTGCTGTGGTAGTAACGGTTTATCTGCTGAGAAACGGAAGCTTTCAGTATTCCTGGCACATTGCGGTAACGGTGGGGCTGGTCATGGAGGCATTGCTTTGGGTATTGTATCCTTTGCTTTCTTTGAAAATGAACTTCTTGATTAGCATTATTGCCTATATCATTTCCGCCCTGCTGTCTGTATTCACCCTGTTTTTCTTCCATGATGTGGATTACCGGGGAACCAAATTTTTGCAGATGGAAGACGATGATTACTACTATTTTGTAAAGGCTGTACCGAAGAATAAAGGAGAACATTTTCCTTCTTCGGATTAATGAATTTTCTCCATAGAGAAAAGAGAATTTTTGTGTGAACTTGACTGTTTGTTGCTACGAGGAGAAAGGGGTATCGGAATTGGATTTCTTTACAAAGATTAAGGGGTGGGTAAGTTTACTTCCTGCGTTTAGTCTGTCAGGACTTGTGGAAATAGCAATTTTGGCAGGGATTATTTATGTCGTCCTTCTTTGGATTCAGAACACAAGAGCCTGGCAGTTACTGAAAGGAATTCTGGTGCTTCTTTTGTTTACGGCATTTGCCGTTTTCTTCCGTTTGAATACGATTGTTTGGTTAATTGAAAGAATTTCCACAGCGGCTATTATTGCGGCTGTTATCATTTTTCAACCGGAATTGCGAAAGGCTTTGGAGCAATTAGGCTCTAAGAATCTTTTCGGGCAGTTCCAAAGGGAAGATAGCAAAGGCAGCGTCAGAGTCAATGAAGAATTAATTTCCGCATGTCAGGAAATGTCAAGATACAAGACCGGTGCATTGATTGTTATTGAGCAAAACCAAAGCCTTAAAGAGGTGGAG